>JAQBWV010000013.1 GCA_027624335.1 Planctomycetota bacterium | reverse complement strand
ATCGCGGGTTCATTTATGACGTCGTCACCGCCTTCATCGTCGGTGGTTGTCGTTTTTACATGGGGCGGGGCATCATCTGAATCCGTTGGTGCCTGCGGCGTGTCAAAGAAGTGATAATCAATAATGTTCTCCGCTTCGATCTGGTACTCCACAAGAGGCCCCACAGGGAGTTCTTTCTTGTGACCATCCGCGTCCGGCCCATAGAACAGCGTCAAAGGTCGATTGCCTCTCTCCAGTTGGTCCCGAAGTTGATTGGCAACTCTTCCAATCCAATGAGTCCAGGGAACGATGTTGAGGTCTGCGTTATTGCCACCGATTTCCTTCGAGTCCGAGACGTACCAAGTCTGGTGGTTTTCAGGAGTTGGCTCGATTTCAAACGCAACACCGATGCTGCGTACAAATGGTCGACCTGCTAACGCATTTCTAGACTTGCGAATCGAAGCCGTCGCGCTGCCAACGTTAATGCCGCGTCCATCGACCATGGGATTGTTCAACAGTTGCAGCGAATTTACCGCCGGCTGTTCTCGAACGTTTCGGACTTCGTCGATTTTGCTCTGCGCTTCGTCGCGGACGGTGTCAGGGGTCAACCACTCGTTCGGCATAGCATCGCTCCGCAATTACGTCACCGTCACCAGCTATGGCACGATTGGTAGCTGTCGACAAGGAATCGACTGCTGCTCAATGTGTGCCGGTTTCTCGTCAAGAGAATGCCGAAGCAGTTTGCTAGTGTCAACAATGCGCCGGGTGGCTTGACCGTTTGCGGCTCGGTTCCGCAGGCACAGGATTCTGATTGAACGCGAACGATGAAGCCTTCGTTTGGTGCTCCGTCTCAGGTTAGGATTAGTCCTGAAATAACTTCCCGAATTCAGTAAGAATGACGAAGTTGGAAATCGGGAAGTTAATTCGGGACTATTCCTTACAGACTCTTGTCGCTTGCTCCGAGTGATACCACGTGAGACATTCCAGCGGTCATCTTCCCATAGAGGAGTCTGCTGTGAAGTCACTTCGAGTTGCCACCTGTCAGTTTTCGGTCGAGCCGAAGATCGCTCACAATCGTAAAGAAGTTCTGCGGTTTATGGACCGGGCACATGCCGACGGAGCAGACGTTGCTCACTTTTCGGAATGCGCGTTGTCTGGTTATGCCGGAGTCGAATTTCCGGACATGGAGTCGTTGGACTGGGATACGCTGACGACCGCGACTCGCGATATTCAGCAGCGAGCGAAGGAACTGAAGCTGTGGGTGCTGCTGGGGTCGACGCATCGATTGTCAGAAGGCAACAAGCCTCATAACTCGGTGTATGTCATCAACGGTCGCGGTCAGATCGTGAACCGCTATGACAAACGTTTCTGCACGGGCACGGACGGTCGGACGCCGACACTGGATCTGAAGCACTACTCGCCCGGCAACCGCAACTGCGTCTTCAGCATGAAGGGAATCAACTGCGGAATTCTGATCTGCTACGACTATCGCTTTCCGGAACTGTATCGTGATCTGAAACGCGAGAGCGTGCAGATCGTCTTTCAGTCCTTCCACAACGCCAGACAGACCGTCGTTGAAGACGAAAGCTACAACATCTGGAAGACAATCGTCCCATCGACAATGTCCTGTCGCGCTGCCGAGAACCACTTCTGGATCAGCGCCAACAACAGCACCGCCAGGCCGTCACGCTGGGGCAGTTTCGCCGTCCAACCGGACGGTCGCATCGTTGGACAACTGCCTGTTCACCGTTCCGGCGCACTGATCACCGAATTTGAATTGCGGAAAGACTTCTTCGATGCACCCGGACCCTGGCGAGAGGCAGCCATGAACGGACAGCTTCACAGTGGCTGTGTCGTGAATGATCCTCGATCGACAGATGCGACGTGCCTTTAGAGTTCTGTCGGTTTGCAGAAGCGGCGGCAGGACCGCACTTCTACGGTCAGTTGACGTCGGGATCGACGTATTCGACCAGCCGACAACGCGAGACGTGAGGAGCGATCGATTCCGCACAGGAAGTCAGTAACTTCAGCTCCGTCTTCGAAAACTCGCGAGCCTCAATCGTCTGCACCACCAGCACTCCTTGAAGCTGGTCAGATTCCACAACGGGAAGGCCCAGAAAGCTGCAGTACCTTTCTTCGCCCGCCTCAGGAAAGTATTTGAAGCGAGGATGTTCTGCTGCGGCAATGACCGACACAGATATCGACTGCTCGGCGACCAGACCGGCAAGACCCTCGCTGATTTTCATCCGAACCTGCCCGACGCTGGACTGGTTCAGTCCCATCGTCGCGGCAAGGCAGAGGTGCTGTCGATCGGGTTCCAGAACGTAGATCGAGCAGACGTCGAGCTCCAGCAGATTGGCGATACGACGAACCATTTCGGTCAGCGCCTGCGACGGAGGGTCGTACCGAGCGGAAATCTCGTCCAGATCGGCCACGGTGAAACCTTTGCTATATTCATCGTTCACGATGGATTCCAAAATCATCAGGTGTGTTCCCCGATTCTGCTCCCGACGCGACGGCTCGGAATCGAAATGTTGTAACGGTCGTCTGCGCGTGCCACTATTGGATCGCCGACAGCGTGAATGAACAGTGTGAATGAATGCAATCCGCGCCACAGGGCGAGCCTGCAGTGGCACTCGTCATAGCCGATTTCAAACCGGTAAGTCATTCAGTTCGTGATCAGGATGGCTCTTGATCAGTTCGTCATCCGATTCGCTAAGGGCCTCATCATCGGGACCGAGCAGTTCGTGTTTGAGGAGCTTCTTGTGAACAGTATTTCGGTTTACGCCGAGTCGCTCGGCCGTTCGAGTCTGCACATGGTCACATTCGACGAATGCTCTTTCGACCAGAGCTTTCTCGACGCTCGACATGACTCGATTGAACAGTTGCCCCGAATTGTCACTGGTCATTTCCCGTTGCACCAGTAGATCGATCAGCCGATCAAAGGTATCAACAACCTCCGTCCCCTTAACGTTTAGAACAGTGTCGACGACAGTCCTCGCCCGCTCCGCCGAGAGGATCGCTTCGACACGAACTTCGGGGTCGAGGTTCTCTCCGTTGCCATTCTGCGAGCGAACCGCCGGAGTCGCTGGGATCAACCCAGCTCCGGATGCCAGTTCAGCTGAATGTTCCAGCGACGGATCTTCTGGCAGTCCTTCTGCCGGGAAAATCTGGACGATCACACGTTTCATTCGTTCGTTCACTCTCCAGAAACGATGCGCATACGAAACCACTTCGAGACGGACCCGACGACCACGCAATCGGCGGGCCATTCGAATCGGGTGAGTCAGATTTCGAGATGCAGTATCGCCATCAATGCGAGGTTTAATGTGGCCTGGAATCGCCTGGAGAACTGCGGATTGCCAGTAATTAAGGGGGAATACGAGCGTGGCTTGCGCAGACACACAGCACGAGAGCACGCAATCAATGCAGCAGACCCGTCGATTCGTGGCAGCGTTGAAGTGGGATGGCACGTCTGGAAACCGGCAGGCAATTGAATACCGGCGCGTTAGTTTGCCAGCGTCACGTGAATCGATGGTGCGTCAAGCCGCACCCGCAGAGAACTCAACTCTTGCATTGTGGTACGGGTACTTAGCCACCAAAGAGTTTGACTATCGATGCCAGACAGACCAGGAGCGCGATTGCTGCGGCTGCCATGATCAGTTGGCTCCAGGAAACTTCGTTTGGCTCCAGTCGTGCCGGAGCGATAAGCCGTTCCAGCCGTCGAGAACCCGTGCGATGGCACATTTTCAAGGTGTCGATTACTTCCGGGCCCGTCAGTTCGGAAAGTGTTTCCGCAAGAATTCCCTGAACGCTTCTCGCATTGATCGGGCGATCGTCAGGATCCTTGCTCAGCAGGCTACGGATCAGCTCGTCAAGGACCTCGGGGCAATCGACGGCAAGGCGCCTTGCAGATGGCGGTTCCGTACTGAGGTGCTGATCAAAGATTCTCGCGAAGTTGTCGCCCTGGAATGGCGGTTCGCCGGTAACCAGCTCGAAAAGGAGGCAGCCCAGTGCATATAGGTCGGTCTGATAAGAGATGGACCGATCTCCACGAATCTGTTCGGGAGACATGTAGAGGTAAGAGCCAACCGTCAGACCCTGATCGGTGATCTCGACGGCTCCGGTGTCGAGTGCGATGCCGAAGTCACCGAGTTTGATCAGCCCGCTCTGGGTGAGATAGATGTTTGACGGTTTCAAATCCCGGTGCACGATGCCGTGGTTATGGATGTACTGCAGAGCTGAACAGAGTTGCCAGCCGCACTCGAGCACCTCTTCGACGCGAAGCCTGCCGCGCTTCGCGAGGATCTCCTTCAGCGTACCGCCGTCCACAACTTCCATGCTGTAAAACAGCCTTTTGTTGTCGAGTCCGTGGTCATAGCACGCGACAACATTTGGATGGTTGAGTTTGTGAAGGACTTCAATCTCTCGTTCGAATCGAAGTCGAATTGTCGGGTCCTGCGAAACCGCCGGTTGCAGGATCTTGAGAGCGACCTCTCGCCGACTTACGCGATCCACCGCGCGATGGATCGTGCCCACGGTGCCGACACCGAGCATTTCGCCGAGCTGAAACGATTTGAGCGTTTTGCGTGTCATGGTTCGGAAGATCCTAGTCTCGATTCGCCGTGGCGCAAACGGCAGTCAGCCTTCATCTGCTTCGTACAGTAAGCAGGCAACCGTGCTGACAGTCGCAGCACACGTGCCGCAACTTGCGAGCCACCGCCGCCGGTTCCGCCGCAGTTTCAGACAGTAACTGCCGACTCGAACGGCGTGCCCAGGCTTTGTTTTCACGAATGGGCACACGAATTGCAAAACGCGGCTGCGTCGACAATCACGCGTCGCCTTCAGGAAGACCGCGACGCTCCTGGGCTTTGACAGGCTTCAACAATTCAAGAATTCGAACATCCACTTATTGACAGAACTCGGAAAGGCCAATTTGAGATGACCAGTTTCATCAGTAGACGACTTGACAGTTTGAGATTATGGAGCGTGGTGCTCGCGTTGCTGACGATTTCAGCGGTGTCGCTTGTTCCGGCGACAATCGTCGTCGCGCAGGATGAAACACCGACTGCCGAATCAGTTCCTGCGGAAACGTCCGCCGCAGATGCCACGCCGCCTGCAGAAGCCGCGTCGGTTGAAGAAGCGACTGAAGCAGAAGCCGCGCCAACAGTAGAAAGTAACGCCGCAGCGATTGCTGAAAATGGTGAGCACTCCAACATTCTCTGGACGTGCATCGCGGCCTTTCTCGTCTTCTTCATGCAGGCCGGATTCGCCATGGTCGAATCCGGATTCACGCGGGCGAAAAACGCGTGCAACATTCTCATGAAGAACCTGATGGACTTCTCCATCGGATCGCTGGCTTTCTGGTTGGTCGGATTCGGGCTCATGTTCGGAACCACTAACGGATATATCGGCACAAGCCTGTTTTGCTTCGACGCGACAAACGAAGCGGCAGCAGCAGCAGAGTTCTCTTCAGTCGGCTTTGGCTGGGCGTTCCTGATCTTTCAGACGGTCTTTGCAGCAACCGCCGCCACGATCGTCAGTGGTGCCATGGCCGAGCGAACCAAATTCGTTGGCTACCTGCTCTACTCTGTCGCCATTTGCGTCATCGTTTATCCGATCTTCGGCAGCTGGTGCTGGAACGGCCTCGTTGGTGGAACCGGAGCTGGCTGGTTGGAAGGCATGGGCTTCCTGGACTTTGCCGGTTCGACCGTAGTTCACTCAATCGGTGGCTGGGCCGCGTTGGCCGGTGCGATCGTGCTGGGTGCTCGGAAAGGCAAGTACAAGGACGGCAAGCCGCAGCCGATTCCCGGTCATAACATTCCGATGGCTGGTCTGGGTGTCTTCATCCTGTGGCTCGGCTGGTTCGGGTTTAACCCCGGCAGCACGACGGCTGTTGGTGCGGACATGGCGTACATCGCGGTCACGACGAATCTCTCTGCCTGTTCTGGAGCTGTCGCTGCCATGGTCATGTCCTGGATTCTGTTCAGGAAGCCGGACACCAGCTTCGCTCTGAACGGTGCTCTCGCTGGACTCGTTGCGATCACTGCTGGCTGTGACTGCATGTCGCCCGCCATGGCCGCTCTCACTGGGGCTATCGGTGGAGTCCTCGTGGTCTTCTCCTGCCTGTTCATCGAAAAGATTGGCATCGACGATCCGGTCGGTGCGGTTTCTGTTCACGGCGTCTGCGGAGCGTGGGGAACACTCGCCATCGGGCTGTGGGCTAATGAAGTTGGCCTGTTTTCCGGAGGAGGAGCATCGCAACTCATCACACAGGCAATCGGTGTTGCTGCGGCCTTCGCGTGGGCCTTCCCGGTCAGCTTCATCATCTTCTCGGTGATCAAAGCCACCATTGGTCTGCGAGCGACTGAAGAAGAAGAAATTGCCGGTCTGGATATCAGTGAGCACGGCATGGCGGCCTACGGTGGCCACTCGATGCTGCCTGAACCACTGCCAGCCAAAGCAGCCGTCGCTTCGGCATGAGTTCGACGCGTCTGCCTCTCGGCATCGTTGAATGCAGGAAAGGCAGCCTCGGAGCAATTCCGAGGCTGCCTTCGTTCGCGCTTCACTTCGCGACGGAAAGTTTCATTCTTTCGACGTGCTTCGAATGTCTTCCACGATGAGGTCGCGTTTCCAGGCGACCATCCAGCAGCGGATTGTTGCAGCGGGCACACGACGTCCATGACGGCTGCACACTGCCACGGAGCGTCGGCCTGGAAGCTTGATGTAGTGGCAATGACAGACACAGTGGGGAACTGCTGGAGTTGCTCGACATTCAGTTCAGATACTCTCGCAACGCTGCAGAGAGTGTGAAGATGTCGTCGACCGAGTTGTACAGATGGCCTGAGACGCGGATCAGGAGCTGATCGCGCCAGCGTACGACAGGAATTTCGATCTGGTGATTTTCCCACAGCCAGTCCTGCAGTGGGTGGCGCTGGCCGGCTTTGCCTACATGATCTGCTTCGGGCAGCGACGGTGCGGGCAGCGCGAGGCTGATCATCGAGCCGCACCAGGCAACGGTGTCTTTGACCAGGGGCTTCGTTCCAACGGACCGGCCGAGTTCTGTGACGGCGAGGTCGATCAGCTTGTGAGCGATGTTTCGGAACTCATCCAGGAGCGTCAGGTCGCCGAGAGGTTCTGGATCAGCAGCTATTCGTTCGGGGAACGAAGAGACGCTCGACTGCAGAAACCGGAGTGCGTCAGCCGTTGCCAGAAACGCGGCGGGGTTGCGAGTTCCCAGCCAGTTGAATTCGTCTTTCCAGCTCGGCTGCCGCCCGCCGATGCTGCCTCCCCAGCTGACGATGGCGGGCTGAATCCGTTTCTGCTGGCGAGGCGCGACGTACAGAAATCCGCTTCCGAATGGCGCGCTCAGCCATTTGTGACAGCTGGCCGTGTAGTAGTCGCAGTCGAGTTTCTTCAGATTCAGTGGCAGCATTCCGACCGCGTGAGGCCCGTCAATGCAGACGGGAATGTCGAGCGTTCTCGCGCGACGGCAGATCTCTTCAACCGGCAGGATCAGCGCTGTCGGTGATGTCACATGACTCACGACGATCAAGCGGGTTTGCTGTGTGACACCTGCCATGAACTGCTCGGCAACGGCGTCTCGATCTGAAAGGCAGACGGGCAGTTCCTGTGTGACGAGCCGTGCTCCCGTCTGCTGGCAGGTGCGTCTCCACAATCGAGTCACGGCTCCGTATTCGTGGTCAGTGAGAAGGACTTCGTCGCCAGCCTCCAGACATGTTGACGCCGCGACAATGTTCATGCCGAATGTGGCGTTGTCGACAAAAATCAGATTGCCGCGTGAAGTGCCCACAAAATCGGCGAGCACTGCCAGCGAGTTCTCCAGAGCCTCTTCCATCTCGCGAAGGAGGAAATTCATCGGCTGCGATTCGAGCTGCCTGGTCCAGTGTTTGAAAGAATCCTGAACGACTTTCGGAGACGGACCGAACGAACCGTGGTTAAGGTAGAGTACGTCGTCAGGCAGTGACCACAGGTCTCGCCACGGGGATGAATTGAGCACACCTCTGGCCGTCATTGTGACTCTCTCGACGAGATCGCTTCGAAGATAAGCTGACGAAGCTCGGAGACCGTCGGAATCCCGCTGTGCGTTTTCAGTACCTGGCCATCCCGCGTGAGCACGATTGTTGACGGAAGAATGTCGGCTCCGTCTGCTGAATTCAGTATCGACGCAACGACAGTTCGGAGGGCTGCGTCGGGATCCGTCACGACCGAATATTTGATTTCATGCTCTTGAATGAACTCATCAAGATCGTCAACAGAATCTTCCGGGTCACCAGCAAGACCGATGATCGACACCCCACCGATTTTAAAACCTGCGCTACGCTCACTCATTCTTTCGTGCCACCGATTGAGAATCGGCTGGTGTCTCGCGCAGGCAGTACACCAGCTCGCCATGGTGGTAAGAACGACGATTTGAGTATCGGGCACGACAGTGTCTGGAGTGTATGTTCCAGCCGCAGTTTTCAGCGACTTCAGAGTCAACATTGGGAATGTCTTCTTAGAGGCTGAGTTGGAAACTTGTTCGGCAGATGCGGCACTCGCCAGAGGGACAGTTTCGTAGCGGGAGACCGTCATTGCTGGCTGGCTGTCCGACTGAGGTCGCTCGCGCAGGGTCACCAGTTGTCCGACAGCGACATTCGAGAATTCCTGATGGATGCCCGACGGCCAGTCAACGATCAGGCGGTCGATCGAATCCGCCTCACCCAGTCCGATCAGCATCGTCGCGCTGCTCTGGCCTGCAAAACCTTGCCCGCAAAGATGTTCGCGAGTGATCTGGTGACTGCCGGCTTCCACAGTGACGCGTGCTCCCCAGCCGTCTCGATTACTGAGTTTCGGGTTTGCGTCCGACGTGTCGTTTCCACCGACGAATTTCAGAGCGATGAAGTTTCGGTGATCCGCCTGCGCAGACTCGGTCGGCTCTTCAACAGAGAGACGTGCGAAAGCGTCACCAGTTGCGTTTCTGTAAAACTGCAGCAGCGGACGATTGCTGTTGACGACAGCCAGATCGGATCGCCCGTCGCGGTCAAAGTCCAGCCAGACAGAGACTCGGCCGTCAGAGGACGAGTCCACTCCGGAAATTCCAGAGATGTCCAGGAAGCTGTCTCCGTGGCTGCTCAGGAACAACCGGTTTCGCTCGCTGCCACTGAACGGGTGCGTGATATTCGAGATGTCTTTTTGCTCTTCCTTCCAGCTTTGCTGCTCTTCAACCGTGGCAAATCCGGCGCCCAGCTGAGTAAGCCCTTCGAAATCGTTACGCACGACCGTGCGCCACCAGAGACTTCACAAATCGACCTGCACGGCAACTTCCGGCGGGGCCGAGTAGTAGCCACTCAAGGCGTGGATATCGAGCCAGCCATCGTTGTCGAAATCGACGAACTGTCCCGACCAGGACCAGCCAGCCTTTTCGACCTGCAGTGCGGGAGCCTCCAGTCCGGATACTTTGTTGAAACCTGATGCTCCGTTCTGAAACAGCGAATTTCCTCGCGCCATCATGGCGAAGCGGTCGTCGATGTTCTTCAACGAGCCTGTGATCCGTCGACCGGCCTTGCTGAACATGTTGGAGACGTACAGGTCCGCTCGCCCGTCGTTGTTGTAGTCTCCCCACGAGGCACCCATCCCGAAACCGATGTCTGCCGTGCCCGTTTCAGCTGCCACGTCGACGAAGCCCTTGTCGCCGTCGTTTCGCATCAGCGAATTCACGGCGAAGTCATTGGCCAGGTACAGGTCCTGATCACCGTCCCGATCGAAATCGCTCCACGATGCCTGGTACGTGTGTCGCCAGATGGCGACCTGATCGTTCTGCGGTGAAGTTTCGAATCGACCGCCGCGATTGACGAGCAGCAGATTCGGCGGGCCGTAGTTGTTGAGATGACGATGATAGCCTCGCTGTGCCAGCTTACTCTGTAGCGCGACACTGGTTGCTTCCGGCAGGAAGTCACTGAGCAGTCCTATCGCCTCGGGATTGTTCAACTCCGGGCCCTGGTCACGCACTTCGTCTTCCTGCATGTTGGCCGCGTAGGTGGAAAGGTACACATCGAGCAGGCCGTCGCCATTGTAATCGGCAGCGGAAACCGAAGTGACCAGCGCCGGCAGATTGCCTTCGACCAGTGTGTCGGATCGGTCGACGAAGTGGCCGTCTTCGTTGGCCATGTACTGGCTGGGAACGAGCGTCCGACCGAGCATCAGGTCAACGTCGCCGTCGTTGTCGAAGTCGGCAAAGATCGCGCTGGAGCAGTGGCTGTCGATGTCCAGTCCGTACTGCCCGGCGACGTCTTCGAAGTAGCCGCCTTTGTTGTGCAGCAGAATATTCTTCCCCCAGCGAGCCATCACATAAATGTCATCGAGTCCGTCGCCGTCAATGTCGACGACCGATAGCGAAGGATGTCGGTCCTGCGACACGACCGAGAAATAGGGGTGAGGCCCTTCCCATTGTTCACGCTTCGACAACGCCGCGAAACGATCGAGGATGTACTGTTCGTGCAGACTGTTTCGCAGACGCGTGCGGAGCTGCGGATCGGGAATTACCTGGTTCAGGCTTTCAGCGAAGAAGGATCGCTCGGCCATGACCATTTCGAATGACGTCTGAGTCCACTCGACGATTTTCCAGAGCTCAGCGGCGGGGACGTTCGACTTTGCTGACGTGACTGAGGTCGCTGCGGAGCCTTGGTCGGACGCATCCTGCGTGGCGACGGTCGATGAAGGATCCGCACGCCAGCTCAGACTCTGTTCGGCTTTTACCAGAATGAATCGTCCATCATTGTCACGGGCTAGACCTTCGAAAGTGACGTCCGAGTGAAGCAGCCCGGCGTCAGCTTCGTCGAAGTGGCTGTTGACAAACTTGAAGCCGGCGCGCTCGAAGTAGGTGATACCAGCGACTGACTCGAACAACGGATTCCACAGGGAGCACTCGTCGGCGGAGACGCTGGTCGAAGTGCTGGAAACCTTCCACGACAACTTGCGGCTGTTCAGACCAGGAAGCTCTTTGATGTCGATAGGCAAATCAAACGCGACGTCCCGAATGGATACCTGTTTTGCGAAAAGTTCGACACCCAGCGCGTCGGGCAGTTGCAGATTCAGGACGCTGGTACTGAGAAATTCCTTCAGTCGCGGTGTCAGGTCAAGAATCAGACCTTCGCTTTCGATTAATCGACTGTGCGGTGAAATGGCGGTGACTTCATCGATAGGTGGCAGCAGCCAGCGACGCGCGCCTTCGCCAGCTCCAATCAGCAGGCAGCCAGAAAATACCAGCAGCAGAAGTCGCTTTGACTTCGGGTTTGATGCTTGAGTTTCGCTGGAAGATGAATTCGACATTTGGTCTGACAGAAACGGACAAGGCATTCAGGGGAAGAGCAAACCTGCTGCAGACGCTGACAACAATCGCCGCATAGCGACAGAGGATACGCAATGAGCACGTCGCAAAACAGCAGCCGCGACGGCGTTCATCAATGCCGCCTGTCAGCCTGATTGATTAACGCATGCAGTTGCGTTGATCATATCAAAGTGTGTCTATACGATCTTCGGGCACGCGAACTCGAAGCAAGTGTGTTGAGATGGAGGGAACCATGGCACGTCGTGCTGTTCAGAAATCGAAGCCGCTGACCGGCCACGCCTTGCGAAATGCGAATCTGTGTCAGCGATCGCTGAAACGGTCGAAGGACGCGCCACCGCTCGCTCAGAAGACGGTCGAGATCCGCGTTTCGAACCTCGAAATGACCCGCATCGAGCTGGCCCGACAGTCGGGAATCAGTCGTGGAGCGCTGCGGGATATGGAACTCGGCATCCACACTCCGACGAGAAACACGCTGGAGCGGTTTATTGAGTTCTGTGACGAACGAGGAGTGTCTGAAGCTCAGCTCGACGAGTTGCGTGACCTCTACGCGGGACCAGCGGACTCGATGGAGAACCTGATTGCCCGCCTGGAACTGAAAGCAGGTTCGTCCCCTCGATTGGCGAAGAAAGTCGGCGTCAGCGCAGCGACGCTGTGGGAATATCGCCGTGGCAACTTTCCCGTCCCGCATCGAATTCTGCAAAAAATGTGCAAGACTCTGAAGGTCGATTTCGACTCTGCGGAGGTCGTCTGGCAGGACTCCGAACGAAAGCGTTTTCTGAGTCGAGGTTTTCCGGAATCTCTCGCCGAGCTGTGCATGTTGCGGTTGCGGGCCGGGCATGCGGAATCCGATCTGCTCGACCTTGGCCTGGGAACGGCGCAGCTACGGCGACTGTGCTATCTCGAGCTGTTGCCGTGGGCCAGAATTGCGAGCGTCGCGAAAGCCATGTGTCGGAATGAGGATGAAGTGCGACAGCTGCGCACGCTCTGGCAGGAAGATTATCGCCTCCAGAAAGATGAAGGACTGCACGCGTTCGGTCTTCGACTTAAGAAGATGCGGGAGAACCAGGGGATCACTCGGCGGGAGATGTCTGACCTGTTTCTTGTCGGCGGTAAGAAACCAGCGAGAATCATCAAGCACATCGAAGAGGACGGACACTACTCGCAGCAGGCCTTTCCAGCGGGGCTGGTGGCGCTGCTGACCGGTCAGTTGTTGGCTTCCGAGAGTGCTTCCTCGGAAGTCGTCCGATCTGAGCTGTCGACTGCCGACGGGTTGCCGTTGCCGGTGGCGGTATCCGGGAATTCACGGAACGGGCGGGCGATCAATGGAACTGCCGTTGCAGGCGTTGTATCGTCAGGAACTCGGACAGTCCCAACTGATCGAGCCGAGGCTGCCCGGCTGGATGCTGAACAGCGTCTGGCGTTGGAAGATGCTCAGGAACTCAGACAGCTATGGGAACGGCGTCGAGGCCGATTTCACTTACGACACCGCCCCGAGATGCAGCTGGATCTGCGCCTGCAACGTGAGTACTTCGGGTTTAACGTCAGCGACGCCGCGAAAGTTCTGGGTTACACGAGCCTGGAATACCAGAAGGTCGAACGTGGTATTGAGAAGCTGCCCGATTCGGCACGCACACGGATCCTGCAGGCACTGGCCGAGGCTGGCGGAAAGAAAGTTGAGAAACTGTTCCATCGAAGAAGTGTTCGAGATACTGGTCGCGTCGCGTGGAAATCTCCGGGCTCGGTTTCAGAGATGCTCCGACTGCTGGCGGATCGCGAAGGCGGCCTTGTGCCCCTGTCGAGAAAGCTTCGAGATGCGAATCTCAACGGGATCTCGCCACCACGGTTGCGGGCGTACTTACTGGATGAGGAAACGCCGAGCTGGTCGCTGCTTCAGGAGATCGCAGATTCGTGCGGAGTCAAACGGCTGGGTGACGTACACATCAACTGGATCCACCGCTTCCGTGAGCAACTCAAACAAAAGAGCGAATCGCTGCTCGCCGTCGAACTGCGATTGTTGATTGCTGAAGTTTCTCCAACGCTGCGAGCGTTCTCAAAACGGCTGCCGTTCAACTATTCGGTGTTGTTGCGGGATCTCTATCGAGTGGAAGGCCATCAGGCGATCAAGTGGTCACACATCGAACGACTCTTGCGAGCGGCCGGTCTTCCGCCATCTTCAGAACGCTGGCGAGTAATCCTGCGGCTCTGGGAACTTCAGAAGTAGCGTCGAATGTGCGACTCGAATGTACGTTACTTGCGTCACTGATTCTTATCGTCGCACTGGTTCTGCGATTGTTCTCGCAGTCAGATTGCCGCCTCGAATCCTGATGAAATAGATCGTTCGTTCGGCGTCCGCGATAACGTACTGACCGAGTCCGAGTGATTCGATGTTGCCAGTGACCGAGGCTATTTCCTGCGTGATGTGCAAAGTTTCAACTGAGCCTCGCGAATCGACAACTCGGTATTCACCGGGGACGATACCAACAGGCAGCGGGTACGGAGAACCGCTAACTCTGCGAATTGAGACTTCACCGAATGTGTCCGACGTGTTGGGTTTGTTCTTTTGAACTTCGCCGGTTTGCGAGACAATTTCTAATGACGCGTTTTCGTCAGACTGAGCGACGACAAACTTCGTTCGAGCCCGAGCGGCGAGCCAGTTGTCGTCCTGTTTACTGGACGCATCCGATTCCCACATGGCTGCGAACATTGCGACAGCGAGGAACAGAACACCGACTCTCGCGGCCGAGTCTGCCGATTCCGCCAGATTTCGTTTGAAGTCGCTCATAGTTGAAGTCGGCTCAAGGTTGATTCTGGTCCAGTGAACAGTAGCTCGTCCTTCGATTCCTGGATGGAACGTTGCGAGGGTGAGCGGAGACACTTTCTACTGGGATGAGTAATCGGTCCGAACGCGTGGGAACTTTGAGCAAACTCGACCGGTCAACGAAGCGCGGTGATGCATCTGCAAGTCTTCCGTTTGTGACGAAAATGCGTCCGCTCCAGTGAGGTCTATGCCTTCGCATCTGGATGCTTGATCCCCATATTTTCGAGTAAGGATGCGGCTCGAAAGTCGCCGACTCGTACCCGGGTTCGCCAGACCGTTGGCACCTCAGGATTTCCAGGTGATGACCAACGGAGTTACACGATCTTCAGCAGCGTCGTACGGCGCTGCTGCTTCAAACAACGGGATAACGTCGCTCGGCGGCGTACGCCTTACAGCAGCCAGGGCGTGCGGGATCTGGTCGTCACGGTTGCTCTGCGAGAACTGAGCAGCGATCCTTGCGAGTTCACTTCTGTTGAGGTCTGCTTCGAATGACTTCAGGTGTACCTTCTACTGTCAGAACTGGCGGTCGCGAATCAGCCGTTGCAACGCGAACGACCCATCACTCGAATATAGATTGCGGATCATCCTGATGTCCGATTTGTCGCTGCTGGGCAAGCGAGTTCTGGTCTTCGTGGGAGACATTTATGAAGACCTCGAACTGTGGTATCCAAAACTCCGGCTGATCGAAGCAGGTGCCAAAGTGGTCATCGCCGGGAATGAGGCTGGGCGGACCTATACTGGCAAGAATGGTTACCCCTGTGTTTCGGACGCGGTCATCGATGAAATGACTTCAGCAGACTTTGACGGGGTTCTCTGTCCTGGTGGATTCATGCCGGACAAACTTCGCCGTGATCCACATGTCCTGAAACTGGTTCGTGAGTTCGCAGACTCCCACAAGCTGGTCGCTGCGATCTGTCACGGAGGCTGGATTCCAATCTCGGCAAATGTTTATTCAGGCGTTCGAGTCACCGGTTCGCCGGGAATTAAAGATGACCTCGTTAACGCGGGTGCGGTGTTTGAGGACTCGGCAGTCGTCGTCGACCGGCACTTTGTTTCGAGCCGCAAACCTGATGACCTGCCGGATTTCTGCAGAGGCATGATTCAGATACTGTCGTCATGATTCCTGTGCGAGGTCGTTGTTTATCGTCGACTTTATTCGAAGCGTTCTTTGCAACATGGTGACTGTAATTCAAGGTGCCGCATGTCAGATTCCGCGGATTCTCAGCTTCTTTCGCCGGACGAAGTCAGTCGGGCTCAGGCGTCGATTCGGTCGTTACTCAACGGGCTTGGAAGAGCGATTCTTGGACAGGAAGAGCTGCTCGAACGAGTCGTGATCTGCATCCTGTCGCGCGGTCATCTTCTGCTGGAAGGTTTGCCGGGGCTTGGGAAAACGGAACTCGTCAAGTCGCTGGCTTCATTGCTCAGTCTTCAGTTTCGGCGGATTCAGTTCACGCCAGACCTCCTGCCGAGCGACATTCTCGGGTCGCCGATCCTGGAAGATCAGGGCGGCACTCGCAAACTGGTTTTTCACCAGGGACCTGTGTTCGCCAACCTGTTGCTGGCTGACGAAATCAACCGGGCGACTCCGAAAACTCAGTCGGCTCTACTGGAAGCGATGCAGGAACGCCGCGTCACGGTCATGGGAGAGACACACACGCTGCCATCCCCGTTCTTTGTTCTGGCCACTCAGAACCCGATCGAGCTGGAAGGAACCTATCCCTTGCCGGAGGCTCAGATTGACCGTTTCACCTTTAAGATCAACGTGAACAGCGTAACGAGCCAGGTTCTGGAAGAAATTATCCGGACACGCCATCACGGAGTCGCACCGGCCCTCAACGAGATCATGACCGGGGCGGATATCAATCGTCTATTCGATCTGGTTAACCGCGTCCATCTCCCCGAAGCTGTGGGGAATTACATCGCGCGGCTGGTGACGGCGACGCACCCCGATCGCGACGAATCGCCTGAGGAAGTTCGACGCTTCGTTCGGTACGGTGCTTCGCCGCGAGCGGCAATTGCGATCGCTGGAACATGTCGCGCGGCAGCGTTGCTTGCCGGGAAGCCGAATGCTGGTTTCGACGAAGTTCGCCGAGTCGCTCCGAACGTGCTGGGGCATCGGTTAATTCTCGATTATTCCGCCAGAATGGAAGGCTGGACAACCGCTCGCATGGTCGACACGCTGCTGGACTCGGTTCCTGAAGTGGGCCGTTCCATCCCGGCAGATATTGAAGCGTGATTGGCGTTTTAATTCGTCTTCTGAGAAAAAACGTTTCTCGCAATGTCAGCAACGTATCCGGCAGAAAGTTGAGACGACATGGCCAGTCGACCGGCAATCAGAACTGTCGTGGCGATCATATTCGCCATACTGGTCAGCAGCGTGTTTTCGGAAGGAACAATCCAGGCTGCGGGAGACCAGTACGGAGCGGCTCAGGACGACTTTCAGATCTCTGTCGACTACCGCTGGGCTGGCGGTACTGTCGGGGGCTATTACCCGATCCGTATTGGATTGCAGAATCGCGGTGCGACGCGCGAACTCGAATTGACGTTTCGACCGACTTCAGGGAGCCAGTTGCCGATAACATCGCGGCGAATCTCGATCGATCAGAACGCTTCGGTCAGCTTCACTCTGCTGATCCCCATGGCCGGAACCGGTAACTGGGGCCAGCTCACCGTTACGCAGCATGGTCGCCATCTTCAGAAACTTGAGAATCGGATCACTCTGCCGGACCTGGACATCGACAACGGTCGCCCGGCAGTTCTTGCGATTTCGCCCGGTCCGCTTGATTTGCAGCCTCTGGAAGACGCGTTCACGTCGCTCATTTCATCTGCCGGCCATCGTCATTACATGGCGGCAACGCAGAACAGTCAGACGATCGAACCGTTCCGACTGCCAGACAACTGGCTGGCCTATTCGGGAGTCGACCTGGTCGTGATCTCGATGGAGACTCTCGGTGGATTTCCCGACGCTCAGCGTGCGGCTCTGACAGACTGGATACGGTCGGGAGGAACTTTGCTGGTCCATTCGCTGGGCGAACTCGCCAGCAGTTCAAAGTCCCTCGCTGCGGCCACCGGAGCGGAGTTGCAGTCACAGGCTGTCACCTGGCAGCCTGCCAACTCCTCGCTGAGAACCGGCATCCGCGAGATTCGTCTGGACGAACACGGAAACAGATCGGAGTCATCTGTCAGCGATCCGGTCTTCATGTGGTCAGCCGAAAGCCCACCGTTCGAAGCTCGTGAATTTGGACACGGGCGAGTGATTGGTTTTTCTGAGAATCCGTTTTCAGGAACGGTTCAGGATTGGGGCTGGATGCTTAAGTCCGTGCCAATTCAGCAACTGCGACAGGGAAAACGACTCGGAGTCGCAGGCCGGATTGACAACGAAGAGTTTCTGGAATTCCTTATTCCCAACATCCGCAGCGTGCCCGTCATGGCGTTTCTGATTTTCATCACGCTGTTTTCGTTTGTAATCGGCCCGTTGAACTACTTTGTGCTGTCGAGAAAACGACGACTGAATTATCTGGTTGTTACGATTCCGGCAGTCGCGATCGTGACCAGTCTGTCTCTGTTTGGTTACTCGGCGTTGTCGCAGGGTTTCTCTGTCAAGTCTCGTGTGAGAAGCCTGACCGTCATTGACCAGGGCCATAAGAAAGCGGTGTCGACAGCCAGACTGGCACTGTACGCGGGCATGTCTCCGTCGAACGGGTTGAGCTTTTCTCCATCGACAGCCGTCATCCCGATTCGACCAGCCGGTGAGAGTTTCGAATCCGCTCGCACCGATTGGACCGACACGCAGTGGCTGCGTTCCGGCTGGTTACGTTCCCGCACTCGAACTCAGTTTCTGACGAGAAACGTTCGTCCGGAACGAGGACGGCTGACAGTCGGGCAGACTGCGGACGGAGCACTCCCCGTGACGAACGGACTCGAATGGGGAATTGAAGCGGTCATTGTGACTGATCAGGATGGCACCGCGTGGTTCGCTGAAGACTTGAGCGCGGGCAGCGGTAGATCGCTGGCACCAATCATCAAGGAGAATCGAGCTGCGTTCATAAAACTGATCGACAGATCAGCTCCGGCCATTCCCGAGGACCTGGAACACCGCAACGAAGTTGCCTCGCTTAACATGGCGTCAGGCAGGATGTACCGGTACTACGGTCGATCCGAGCAGTTTCGAGTCTCCGAAGGGCAGATGGAACGAACGATCGCGGAACTCCGCCAATCGCTGACGGAAGGCAGAGAACTTCCATCGCAGATGTACTGGGCAATTCTGCGGGACGCACCGTCGATTGAGTTCGGCACAGAGGTCGACGTCATCGATGGCTGGCATCTGGTGATCGGATACTACTGACCTGGTAATTGCCGAAACGTTGCACCAGACACGGTCGAGTCACTCGATTTTCCGGCAACTGTCAAGCCCCGGAAGCCAGTCTTTGATCGACAATTTCTCAACACGTGTTGCGTCGTGGATCTCGTAGCAGAAAAGTCGGCGACGACGAATTCGTGAGGATTCAGGCCGACTTCGATGTGCTCCCGAAAACTGATGCACAAAGCGCAGTCTTCAGGTTTGACATCCTGATTCATGGGACTAGTATCGGCCTCTGAGTGAGTGACGGGAACCGCCGGTCAGGTGGTGTCTGGAAGCCGAATTGATCCGTTCGAGGGTGGTGCCTGACGGAACAGATCGACAACCAGGCAGGCCGGCGTTTCCCCCTTTCCCTGGTCAAATCGTATCTCCCGAATCGAGATTCAATTCGCTGGCAACGGAGTGCCCGTTCGGGTAGCCACGCAGATCGCCATCGGGTCGTCTGCACGTGTTATTCCCGAATAATGCTCCCGGCATTAACACTGCCCCACGACATGGATCAGATGGATGGATTCCATCCTGCGATGAGGGGGGTGCGCATCGAGGGTCGCAAGATGCAGCCCGATATACTGGCTCGCGTTCAGCCAGAATCGCATGAAGAGGGCGTGAGTAGCTTTAGAAAAGCGCTCCGCGAAGCGATTGGTGAACGGAACTTTCACCACTGGTTCGAGGCTCGCACCCGGATTTCGCTGCACGGTTCGGCGATCAGCATTGCTGTCGGCAGCACGTTTCTACTGACGTGGATGCAGCGACGATTCAGCAACGACGTAACGTCGAC
The DNA here is from genome assembly GCA_027624335.1 of Planctomycetota bacterium. Classification (GTDB taxonomy): domain Bacteria; phylum Planctomycetota; class Planctomycetia; order Planctomycetales; family Planctomycetaceae; genus JABMPE01. The sequence goes on along the minus strand of JAQBWV010000013.1, from coordinate 29,064 downwards.
GGCCTGCAGTTCCCATCCTGGCAGCAGCGTTCAGTGGGTCATTGATGCCACACTGGAAACGGTTTCGAACGAGAGCGCTGAGCTGGAACAGGGCCGAAACCCTGACGCCGGTCAGTCACCCGCCAGGGGCCGAGCCACACAGGCACAATCGGCGACGTCCACGCCGACAGGAAAAGTAAAATCAATCCCCGGACGAGAAGGCCGTCGCTTCTCGAAGCTGGCCAGTTTCGTTCAGGGACCGTGTAACGAACTGGCAATGACGGCAGCTCGACAGGTTGCCTGTTTCCCTGGCGAGCGGTTCAACCCGCTCTACATTCACGGTGGAGTCGGAGTCGGTAAGACTCACCTGGCCGAAGGCATTTACTGCGAGACTCGAAAACAGAACCCGGAGATGCAGGTTATCTTCATGACGGCCGAAAGTTTCGGCAATCAGTTTACTCATGCTCTCCGAAACCAAAGTCTGCCGAGCTTCCGGGCGAAGTTTCGCAGCGTCGATTTTCTGATCGTTGACGACATCGGATTTCTGGATGGCAAACCGGGTATGCAGGAAGAATTCCTGCACACGTTTGAGCAGCTCTCCAGCCACGGCAAGCAGGTCGTTTTGACTGCCGATTGTCACCCGCGGTTGATGTCGAAAATGAGTGACGAGTTGACCACTCGCTTTCTTTGTGGATTAGTCAGCCGGATTGAAGTGCCGGATCTGCCGACGCGTCGGCAGATTGTGCAGGCGAAGATGCTGCCGTTTGCAGGTCAGGTGGCCGACGACGCGCTGGACTTCGTCGCGCGGCGGTTTGTGCACAGCGTCAGGGAACTCGAAGGAGCGTTGAATACGCTGCAGACGTGGTACACGATGACCAACCGGAAGGTTTCCGCTCAGACAGCCCGACAGGCGTTGTCCGAACTGGAGCGAGACTGCATTCGCGTTGTCCGGTTGCCGGACATTGAAGCGGCGGTCTGTCGGTTATTCGGAATCGATGCTGGCGATCTGAAATCCGACAAACGTACCCGCAGTGTCAGTCAGCCTCGAATGCTGGCGATGTTTCTCGCGCGGCGACACACGCAGGCGGCGTACAAGGAAATCGGAGCCTTCTTCGGCGGACGCAACCACAGCACGGTCGTGGCGGCCGAGAAGAAAGTCGACACGTGGATGCGCACCGAAAAGGAACTGACATTCGGAGGTCGAAACTGGCATCTCAGCGACGTCATGGAGTCTCTGGAACAGCAACTGCTTGCCGGATAGCGTTGTTATTCACCGTCAGCTCAAAAGGTGTGCCTGCTGCCCCATACTTAAAAGTGTTTCGTTAAAACGCTCCGATTCGCTCTCCGCCGCCAATAGTAATCAAGGCTTTGAATACTTCTGGATCAATGTTTTCTGAAATGAATCGAACGGAACCGTCTGACAACGCGGCGTTCATTCCGCCCGCGTAAGGGCCGCCGATGCCATCAGGGCCGTTGATGTAGGGTTCTTCGGTCAGGCCACGAATTGTTGACCGGCCACCTTTCGACCACGGCCCGAAGTCATCGGATGCTTCCGTGACGGCGATCGTGTTTGACGTGCCATCGGTGATGTCCCGGATGCGAGTCTTGCGGTTGTAGCCGAACACTCCGGCCCGCGGGTTCTTGACGTCGAGTTTCGGTGCGTCTTCGCCAATGCCCGCCATGCCGACATAGTGGGTTGCTCCTTCGCCTCGGCCCGCTGTCCCAGGATTCAGGTACACCGGAATGTCGACGGAAGACCATTCTGCATTGTTATCGCTGTCCCATGCGCTCTTCTGGTCGATCCTTTTATAAAGGAGGGCCTGATCGGCAAATGGAAGCATTGAAACCAGCCAGCTCAAGCGGTCTTCAGGTTCTTTTGCGGAATCTTCGATCGTGCCGGCAGGGAATGAACGATGGACATCATGGTAGTTGTGCAGCGCCAGCATGATCTGTTTCAGATTGTTCTTCGACTGACTTCTACGAGCGGCTTCTCTCGCTTGTTGAACCGCCGGCAACAACAGAGCGGTTAATACTCCGATCGTGCCCACACTGCCGAATCCGCCGACGTCTCCAGCGAACGGGAGTGACGGCAGCGAGTTGCGCGTTGTCCAGCGAAATCCATTGTCTGTCGACTCGCCGATCATCACGTTCGGAAACAGAGGCCGAACGACAATGTCAGACGGAGGCACATCGGCAAGGCGAACTGGCAGTTCAAAATCTTCAGGAAACATTCCTGAGTTGCGAAGTCCGGCCTGTGCTGCTGAAAACAGTAGTGGAGCGTAACCCATCAATGCCCGGTAAGTCCGTCGAGGATTGCTGACGGCGATCGACGTGAATTCTTTCGGCATGGCATCCAGCGCGGCCTGAAGTTCCTGTGACGGCACAAAGTGGTCCAGCTTGCCATCGATGCGAAGCAGAGCAGCCTCGACGGTTTGCGGCATCAGACCGACGATCAGCCAGTTCCTGTCAACAACCACGCCTCCAAACTCAAGACCTTCCACTTCGAAGCTGATGATCTGCCGACCGTATTTTTGACTGCGCACAGCAGAGAATTCTCCGTCAGCAGCAGCTTCGGCCATCAGCAGTATGTGGTCGAGAGTTGTTTTCAGTTTGTCGGCGTCTTTGACTTCCGCCATCATCGCGACGCCACCAAAACCGAAGAAGTCCTGGCTGCTGTCCAGGTAGAATGCGTGGACGTTGCCCAGCGTGTCGAACAGGTCTGTTTTCGGATCAAAGCCAATGATCTGCGGAGCGGCGGCAATACCCTGCTTAACCTGCTGTCCGATCTGTGGTGGTCCCAGCTTCACCGCTTCTTCGACGATCGCCAGTAAGTCTCCGTAAAATTTTGCAGAACTGAAGCTGGTTGCGGCAAAGGTGGTTGTGTCTGCAGGCAGAGGCGGGAGTTGATCGAGCGTGATCGTTGCATGGTCGCCCAGAGCCAGCAACCCGCGTTTCTCTCCGTTGATCTGCAGGACGGACTCGCTCCACAGAGATTTACCCTTGTAACCGCTTCGTGAAACTGCCGCGCCCACGTTGTCCAGTCCGGCGACTTTCGCCAGGTCGTTGACCGTAAGTGGCCGGCCATTTGGCCCAGGCATTGGAAGCGGAACAGGAATTGAGCCGTAGGTATCGCGCAGCTCTCCCAGATTGAGCCATGACAAACCAGTCACGTCGAAATCGGCCGACTCAGGACCAAACTGTTTCCACAACGGGTTGGATGTAATGTTCGGCAGCTCACCGCTGGCAATGGCGACCGCTGTCGGCAACGCGTTGATCCCGGCAGCAATCACCAGATGCTCGCCTTCAACCCACCAGCCAACCGTAACGCCAGGCGAGTCGGGAATGAGAAACGTCGAGATCTGGCGACCGTCGATTTCCTGAGTTTCAATTTTGACGCGGGCTAATGGCTGCAGCACTTTGCCAAGCGGTTCGGCGAACTGTCCAGCTTCAGGAAAGACGATCACCGCGTACGGCAGCGAGATTGGCGGTCCGTTCGGTTCGGGACCCGCCAGTGCAACTGCTAACGTGGCACCGTGATTCTTAACGTGATCAAACGCCTGGGCGGCAGGGCCACCATCCAGCAATGCTCCTGCAGGGCGAGCCTGATCAAAAATTCCTTGCAGTGCCTTTTCCAGCAACGGAACCAATCCTGATTCGTACAACGCTTCATGTGCCGCCGTTTCGGAAAACGCTCGGGCGTGAGCCATCGCTCCATCCCAGCGGACAAATAGCACGGTGTCCTGCGGAATCAGTTTATCCGGTGATTGCGACACTCGGTTCTGAGCTCGACTCGGCGACAGCGCGAATGCTGCAAACAAGCAACTCCCCAGCAGCATTCCCCACATGACTCGCGACATCTTTGGCGACATTCTACGACTCCGTTGATTCTGAAGTTTCGAGGCTCACCCGTGCGCCGGCAGACGGAAGTATGTCACGGTCGCGACGAATCGCAATACCTCGGATAGCCTCGCCCGAATTGAACCAGCAAGCTCTGCTCGACCTGTCACAGATCGCGAGCCGGGCTGACAATTCAATTAACCAAACAATCGGAAATTCATCCTGCTTGCGACAGCGATATTCAGGATGCAGACTGTCAATTGGAGAGGTCGGGGAGCCAACGCACAGCTGAAAAGGAGCGTCAACGAATGAGTGGTTCCGAACAGACAGAGGTGTACGCTGCCCGCGACGAAATCGACGCCACGCTGGTCAAGTCGATGCTTGCCGAAGCTGGGATCAAATCATTGATTTTCGGTGGACAACTTCAAGGTGCCATTGGAGAGTTGCCGCCCGGCCTGCCAGCCGCGCCACGCGTGTGGACCTCAGCAGACAGTGCAGATACAGCACGACAGTTGATCCGAGAAATGGAGCAGACTCGACGCCAGCATCGAGAGGACGAAGCAGGATGGAGCTGTCCGAACTGCAGTGAGGATGTCACTGTCGACTTTGAAATCTGCTGGAATTGCCAGACGCCCCGAATTCCGGACGAGAGCTGAGCGCCCATCACAGCGGCTTTGGCACGTTGAGATGAAAGTCCGTTTCGGCCTGGTAGCGATTCGCGATTTCGATCAGCAGGTTCTCGTTGAACGCGCGAGATGCCAGTTGCAGGCCGGTCGGCAGTCCGCCTTCGCCGACTCCGTTGGGAAGGGTGATGGCAGGGATTCCCGTCGCCGCTCCGGCTCCGCCGAGAGCCGTGATCTGTGTCGACCGAGCGCCGTCTCGATACTCACTCCAGGACCGATCGATCGGGTACGCCACCGTGGCCAGTGTGGGAGTGACCACGGCATCAAAAGGTTTTAAAAACGCGTCCAATGCTCGTTGCATCTTCGGTCGAATTCGCATGGCGTTGATGTAGTCCCTGGCGGAAATGACCGTCTGTGAGTGCAGCCCCCAGTGATCTTCCGCCGCGGTCATTTCCCAGATGTCGCCGGTTGTGATCAGTCCTTCAAACGCCGCAGCGGCTTCACAATTGATCAGTGTCGATGCGACCGTCGCCCACGGGAAATCCGGCAGCTCGACTTCCTCAATCACAGCGAATTGTCTCAAAACATCCAGCGACGCCTCGAAGTTGTCACGAACTTCCGACTGCACGTGCTCTGCCGATCCCTTCAAAACCGCAAGCCGATACCGTTTCGTCGGCGCCGTCGATTCTGCCGAGTACTCATACGGGCGATCGACGCACGACTCGTCATGTTGATCTACTCCGGCAATCGCTTGCAGCACGAGTCCGCAGTCATCGGCTGTCCGACACATTGGCCCTAGCTTATCGACCGTCCATGCCAGTGCCATTGCGCCGTGTCGGCTGACTCGTCCGTAAGTTGGACGCAGCCCGCTGACGTTGCAGAACGCAGCGGGTGTGACGATCGACCCCCAGGTTTCCGAACCGATTGCAAATGGCACAAGCCCGCCGCCCACCGCTGATCCTGGGCCGGACGACGAGCCTCCAGCCCAGCGAGATGTGTCCCACGGGTTGAGTCCCGGCCCGGAAAACGATGCGTTTGCCTGTCGATATCCCAGCCCACCCGCGATTTCGACCATGGCCAGCTTCGCAACCAGCACGGCTCCGGCATCCCGCAATCGTGCTACGACGGTCGCGTCGGCGTCGATGATCCGTTCTCGAAACGGGGCCGCACCCCATGACGTCGGAATCTCCTTTGTCGCCAGCAGATCCTTGACGCCGTACGGAATTCCGTGCAGCGGTCCGCGGTCTTTCCCGCTCGCCAGTTCGCGATCCGCCAGTGCTGCTTCCCGCATCGCGAGGTCGTCGGTCAACGTCACAACGGCATTCAGTTTCGGGCCGATCGACTTGAGACGATTAAGAAAGAACTCGGCCAGAGCAACGCACGAAAACTCTTTCGCACGGAGTTTCTTTCCCAGGTTGCGAGTCGAAGCGAAGGCGAGCTCTTCTGACAATTCCGGCACAGTCTGGTTCTCTCAATCCTGCGGCTCTGTGTAGAAGATGCGGCGTCATCTCGCCAACTGTTCATCCTGCCCGTTCCGCAGGTGACGTTTATCAGTCGACAAGTCGCTGGGCAACTCTCCCGTTATGGTTCACAGTTCGTGATTAAAGCCTGACAGAGAAAGATTCGCGCAGGCCGCGCGTAAAATCTGAAAGTAGCAGGCACACTCGGAGTTCTCAACATGCGATTTATCACTCTCGTCATTGCACTCTGCCTGATCCCGAACCCGTTCGCAGCCTCACACGCCGCTGACATCCGCATCGAAACGGATCTTCTGATCGTGGGTGGGACTGAGTCTGGCTGGGCGGCGGCGGTGCGAGCAGCTCGGCTGGGAGTTCCGTCGATCACTATCGTCCATGATGGCAAGTGGCTCGGAGGCCAGTTTACCGAACAGGCTCTCGCCTGCGTCGACGAGAACAAAGGCGTAGGCCTGGTCGGCTGGGGAGTCGACTGGCATCCGATGAAACGGTCCTTCCATCGAAGCGGGTTGTTCAAGGAACTGATGGACCGCATCGAAGCATTCAATCACCAGAAGTACGGCTCGCCAATGCCAGGGCGACCTTATCACGGGCCGTCGACATTTCGCCCGGCCGAAGCCGAAGCCATCTTTCGAGCGATGCTGCAGCCTTACTTCGATTCCGGACAGGTTCAATTCATCAAGGATCGGTATCCCGTTCGCGCTGACGTGGTGAGGGCTAACATCGTCAATGAATTTCCAAAGCTCACCGGATTGTGGTTCGCTCCGGTCGGCGAGAAGACTCCCGACGTGCATGTGCGTGCAAAGATGACGATTGATGCGTCTGACTGGGGCGAGGCGATTCAGGTGTGCGGTGCTGCGTTCGAGTGTGGTGCGGACCCGAAGTCTCGATACAACGAGCCCAGTGCGTCGGACGATTCTTCCGAGACCCCTCCCAACGAGATGAACCCGATTACCTGGGCGATGATCGTCGAAGAGTCCAACTCAGAGACGCCCATCGAAAAACCGACCCGGTACGACGATCGCAACTTTGTGCGCACAACACGGCTCAGTCTGAATGCCATGCAGGGTCTGCCGTGGGACCGTCCGGTTCGACTGGGCAGCATTCCTCACTGGCCGGACAACGGGATGGCATCGCCGCGACAGCTCTCTGTTTACACCGTGCGAAGAATCGTCGATGGCTACAACAGCAAAGGCGGAATCACGAGCATCCTGCTGAACTACATGCTCGGACAGGACTATCCACTGGAACGCTTGCCGCGAAACGTTGTCGATGCCCTGGAAGCCACAGAGCCAGGTGCGTCTCTGAAAAACATCGTCATGATGAATCGTGAGCAACGGCAGATCGTCTTCGACGACTCGAAGCGACACTCGCTCAGCGTGCTGTATCACCTGCAGAACTTTGTTCATGAGCGAGCCCCTGAAAAGGCCAACAGCTTCCGACGATTTCATCTCAGTGACGAGTTCGGCACGCCAGACAACCTGCCGCCGAAACCGTACATCCGCGAAGGTCTTCGGCTTAAAGCGATGTACATGATGCGTGAACAGGACGGTCGCAACCGGGATGGAGCGACTAAAACCGACGCACGGGAAAGGATCTCCCGAGTGATGTATCCGGACGGCGTTCTGTGCTGGCAGTTCCATTACGACTTCCACCGGACGGGGCGAGCGTATCTCACCGACGAAGGAGACGCAGGACCCTGGATCGATTTCGAAAAGCCGGGCCGACACACTCACCATGTCAGCGACCGTTCGGTGTTCCCGCTTCGCAGCCTGGTGCCCGAGAAAATTGACGGACTGCTGGGAGCGCAGAAGAACGTCGGCTACAGCAGCATCGTCTGTGCCGCGATCCGCCTGCACGATCAGTGCATCGCGATTGGCGAGGCCGCCGGAGTCGCCGCCGTTGTCGCCTTGCGAAATAACATTCAACCGCGAACGATCCCTTTCGATCGGGCTCGCCTGGAAGACGTCCGGCACGGACTCTGCGGCGAAGACGGAAACTCCGTCCCGCTACTCCTGTGGCCGTATCGCGACCTGCCAGCGGACCATCGCGCATTCGTTGCCATTAACCGACTGGCCGCCCGGGGAATGCTTCCGCAGGAGTCACTCGACGTCGACTTTCAACCAGACGCGCCGGCGTCCGCTGAATGGCGAAAGAATGTCGTCGCGGCAACTCGCCTGCAGATCGTGTCTGATCCAGTTCCGACGGCGACAACGACAGCGGCGACGGCGACCAACGAGATGACACGTGGCGAGTTTTCGATCCACTGGTGGAACAAAGTCCGCGATCTCACACTGACGCCGTTCAAGCGACTCAAACTGCAGGACGCCGACAATGATGGAATCCTCGACAGCGACGACCCGGTTCCCTTTACACCGGCGGAACCGGTCGTCTGGAAAATCGAACTGCCAGCGGTGGTTCCACCGACTCCAGATCGTGACGGACTGCCCGATGCGTTGCCGAATACGGTCACCACCGATCGAGCAGCGATTCGGAAATTCAATTTCACCGGGAAGGGTTCAAAGGCCGTTGCGGGATTTGAGACGGACTCGGGTCTGGCGTTTGATCAGGCACGCGGCTTTGGCTGGGCTCAGGATATCAGTCAGAACCATCGTCGCCGTGGCGTCTATCCCGAGGATGTTCGCGATACATTTCTCTTTACTCGCGACACCGCGAAATGGGAGTGTCGAGTGCAAAACGGAAAGTGGCTCGTCACAGTCTGCAATGGCGACTCAGGGCACGAACAAACCGGACATCGTGTTACCATCGAGGGTGTTGCCGCTGTGCAGAACGTCTCGACACCCGCCGGGCATTTCGTCGAGACAACCGCGACCGTCGACGTGACCGACGAGCGGCTCACGATCATTCTGGGGCCACAACTGTCTGGCTCTAATACGTGCGTCAACTGGCTGAGGCTGGTCCCACTGGAGTGAAACATTTCATGGCAGAACAGTCGACATTCGCCCGGTATGAACCAGCACGAAGTTATCGTTGGAACTACGAGCACGCCCCAGCACCAATTGACGTGGACGTGCCTCGGATCGGCGGGCATTGGACGTTTTGCGGAATCAAAGTGCCGTCGCCGCTTGGAGTGCCCGCCGGGCCGCTGCTGAACGGCCGCTGGGTTCTGTATTACGCTTCCCTGGGTTTCGACGTGCTGACTTACAAAACCGTGCGAAGCGGGCACCGGGAATGTTACGAGCTGCCGAATCTGGTGCCAGTGCAGACCCAACAACTCAACGGTGGAGAAAAGCAGCTGACGACATCCGACCGGATGAACGGAAGCTGGGCTGTCAGTTTCGGGATGCCGTCAGCCGGGCCAGAGATCTGGCGTCGGGATGTGGAACAAACTCGCCGTGGACTGGCCGCTGAGAAACTACTGTCCGTTTCTGTTGTCGGAACGGTGCAACCCGGCTGGTCGATCGACGAACTGGCAGCCGATTATGCACAGTGCGCGAAGTGGGCGGTTGATGCGGGGGCTGACGTCGTCGAGACCAACTTCTCCTGCCCGAACGTGGACACGTGCGATGGGCAGCTCTACCAGCAGCCTGACTCCGCCGCGGCAGTTGCCGCCGCCGTCCGGCTGGCAGTTGGTGATCGACCGTTGATCCTGAAAATCGGGCACATGAAAGACGCTGCCCAGGCGGAATCGTTGCTCGATGCCGTCGGACCATTCGCGTCCGCAATCTCCATGACGAACAGCGTCGCAACGACAGTCCGATCGTCAGACGGCAAATTCCTGTTTGATGGTCAGTCACGCGGAATCTGCGGCGCTGCAACTTTCGACGCGTCATTGAAGCAAACTCGTCTGTTCGCTGATCTGATCCACAAACGTAACGAGCCATCGCGTATCATCAGCGTCGGCGGAGTGTCATCGTTCGAACAGGCCGCTAAGTGTCTCGCTGCCGGTGCCGAAGCGGTACACATCGCGACGGCGGCGATGGTCGATCCGACCGTGGCATTACGAATCCGGCGCAGCTGGCGAATGTAAGACACGCGCCCGACGACATGACTCACCGATATGATGACTTCCCAGGCGAACACGATCCCGAGGCCAATGATGCAGCGACCCGCCACACCGCGAAGTTCATGTCTCTCGCGCAGGCAGGTTCTGCGACGAAGTTGCGAGAAGTTCATCGCAGGCGCGGCACTCGGCGTTTCGCCATTCGCGACTTACCGCCACAGTCACGCACAGCAGGGTTCTGCGACACCACCGGACAAAATCTCAGACAGTCAGTCAGCAAGTTCACCAGAGTCACTGTCCGTGGTCGACTTTCGAAACGAAGCGGGCAAGCAAACATCAGTCGATGGCCGCATCCTGGTTCGAGCGACCGACGGAGGCCTGCTGGTCGAAGATCGCGCCGGTCGGCTGTGGACAATTCCGATGCGACATCTCGACGGGGTCAATTCAACGGACCGACCATTTCAATTGCTCACGGCGGACCAGCTTGGCAACACGCTCGTTTCCGAAGCTCGTTCTGCCGGGATTGATGCCGAGTTCAGCGTCCACGAAACCGATCACTATGTGATTGCTGCGTCGACGCCCCATGTCTATTCCGAATGGACAGGTCAGCTGCTGGAACGGATGCAGATCGCGTTTCGCAGCTACTGGAAGAACCGGCATTTCGAGTTGCACTCAGCACCAGCTTCGTTGCCGGTGCTCATCCTTTCGGATCAGACACAGTTTGCAAAGATGGCCGAGTTTGATCGAACGCCTGCCTCGGCGCAGGGACAGGGCTACTTCCTGGTCACTGCGAATCGAGTTGTCCTGTTCGACCTGACCGCTCAGGACGGACTTGTCCCGGCAACCAACATCGCCGAGATTCAACGGCGCGTACAGCAAACTCCCGCCAGCGTCGCGACGGTCGTTCACGAAGCCGTACACCAGATCGCGTTCAACCAGGGAATGCATCGCCGATATGCGGACAACCCGCTGTGGCTAACCGAAGGCATGGCGATGTACTTTGAGGCTCCCGACCTGCAAAGCCGTCGAGGCTGGAGCACGATCGGTCGTGTGAATCCGGGACGGTTGTCTCGATTCAGGGACTTCCTGAAGAGCGACCGCAAGGCAACGTCGATCGAAACCCTCGTGCAGGACAACAGTCGCTTCGCCGATCCGGAACAGGCGATCGATGCTTATGCTGAAGCATGGGCATTGACGTATTTTCTGATTCGCACACAAGCCCGAAAGTACGTCGATTACCTGAAGACCGTCGCTCAAAAGCAGCCTCTGGTCTGGGACACTCCCGCAGAGCGACTTTCCGAATTCCAGGCAGCATTCGGCAGTGACGTGGCAGAACTCGATCGCGACTTCCTCAACTTCACGGATCGATTGAAATGAATCGTCGTCCGCTCTGAGAACAGTTAAGACTCAGCGGATTCGATCCCGACTCAATCTACGAATTGAAATTCGTTCGACAGCATGAGTGCCTGAGCCAGCATTTCCCAACCATTCAACGTGTTGGGAAGCGGACCTCGAAACTGGCTCGCGACTGGCCAGCGTTCCGCCGGGTTATCGAGATTGAGAATTTCGACGGACCAGTTGAACGAATCGAATGCGATGTCAGTTCGGCCATCGACGATCAAATCGACATGATCACCGGCAGCAACCTGAAATGGGCCAGTCACCGTCTGCTTCTTTCCGTGCTTCACCGGCCATCGTGTTACGAACTCGCAGGACGGAACACTGATGATTCCCTCGATTCCGTTTCCCTGTGCCGACGGATGGTTCAGTGATCCCGTTACTCTGAAGCGACCGTCATGCGGAGCAGTCCAGCGATAAACAACGACACCGTGTGGCCCGCCAGGGTGACCTCCGTCCGCTCGCAGAATTGCCCAGCCCAGCTTCACATCCGGTGTCGCAGGCCCGCCCTGCCAGGCCTTGCCGGTAAAATGTGGCAGATGCTGAAACTCTTCAATTCGATTGGCCGTTTGATCGAATCGTCCGTACCCGTACTGCCATAGTGAGCTGATATTCGCATCCTCAGTCTCTGACTGCGCGAGAAATGCTTCGGCCAGCTCAACATCAGTGCGGCCTGGGTCTCGCGCCAGAAGCATGCGGAACAGATCCCGCATCTGAATGGACGGTGACTCGGCTGAATTGAGTTGCCGCACCACACGACGAGACTCTTCGACAAGAAACGGGCTGTTTCTCAGATAGAGAGTCTGCTGCGGGACGGACGTCTGAAAGCGACCCGGACTGTGAGTATCCGGCCCGGCGAAATCGAACGTTCGAAACAGACCTGGCAGATTCTGCCGATCGATAAATCCGTAAATGGTTCGGCGGCGCGGCGTTGGATCGGCGGTGATCTCAACGGCTTCGCCACCAATCTTCAGATTGAGATCGCCACCAACGGAAAGGATTGCATCGCGCATGGGTTCGAGTTCCAGGCGGTTGCGATTCATTCGCCATAGCAGTCGATTTTCTGAGTCGAGTTTTCGCTTATCCTGGTCATCAATGCTGGCCTGTCTCCAGGTCGCTGAATTCACAATCGTTCGATGCATCTCCTTCAGCGACCATTCTGAGTCGATCAGATGGGCAGCGAGCCAGTCGAGTAATTCGGGATGCGTCGGCGATTCGCATCGAAGCCCGAAATCACTTGGCGTCGTCACCAGCGACGAATGGAAATGGTGCAGCCAGACCCGGTTGACGATAACTCTTGCCGTAAGCGGGTTGTCGGGACTGGCGATCGCACGTGCGAGTTCCAGTCGGCCGCTGCCAACCTGAAAAGGCGTCCGATCCGGTCCGGCAACGACCTGCAGAAATTGCCGAGGCACCTGAGGACCTCGATTTCCCTGCCCGCCACGAAGAAAGATGTACGGGTTGAATGGCTGATCGCTTTCGAACAGTGGCATCGCGTTTTTGGGTTCTTTGGGTTCGGTCGAACTCCGTAGAACTCCAAAAAGCGAGTAATAGTCTGCTTGAGGAATCGGGTCGTACTTGTGATCGTGGCAGCGTGCGCACGTCACGGTCAGCGCCATCGTGCCACGGGAAATCACATCCAGGCGGTCATCAATGATGTCGTTAATGTTGTTGAGGAAGCGTCGACCGACCGTCAGAAATCCCATCGCCGCCTGTTCACTTTCTGGAAGCCCCTCTTTGACCAGCCAGTCCGCGGCGATTTGCCGAGTGAGAAACTGATCGTAAGGAAGGTCTTCGTTCAGACTTCGGACGACCCAGTCACGATAGGTATAGGCGAACGGATACTTGCGTTCTTCCTGAAAGACATAACCCTTTGTGTCTGCATACCGGGCAACGTCCAGCCAGTGTCGTCCCCAGCGTTCGCCATAATGCGGCGACGCGAGGTATCGGTCGACCAGTTCCTGCCACGCGCTCGCAGACTCGTCCAACACAAATGCCTGCGTCTCTTCGTAGGTCGGAGGCAGTCCAAGCAAGTCGAACTTCAGCCGACGGATCAGCGTCGCGCGATCAGCTTCCGCAGAAGGGACAATTCCGGCCAGGTCGAGCTTCCTCGCGACAAAGCGGTCGACCGGCGTCCTGATCCATGACTCGTCGCGCACGACAGGCGGCTGAGGCCGAGCGATCGGCAGGAATGCCCAGTGTCGCTTTCCCTGAAACGCTGAGTCCGGTACGCCGCCGACCGACGCTGGCCACGCGGCTCCGTTCTGAATCCATTGGCGAAAGTCAGCCACGACGTTGGCCGGCAGCGGGTCATCCGGCGGCATCTGCAGGTCTTCGTTAAAGGGATCAATCGCATCCAGCAATAGACTCTCGGCGGGTTTACCTGGAACAATCGCCGCACCGAGTTCGCCGCCCTTCAGCAGAGACTGCCTCGAATCAACCCGAAAACCGCTGCTGGCCTTCTCACTGCCATGACACTTGAAGCACTTCTCGATCAGCACTGGGCGAATTCGTGATTCGAAAAGGTAATCCCCGTCGTGATCAGCGGCGACTACGATCGAGACAACGTTCAACAAGGCAGCGCAAGTTACAACGCGCTCAAGTGTGGCAGTTCGCAGACGTAACATGTGACACCGAGAGTGTAGATGTGGGCGGAATGAGGTTGGGGCAGGAGAACGGGTTGTTCCTTTCGTGTCAGGCAGTCGATACCTTACGCAACTCGTTCTGGTTCATAATGATGGCAGACTCGTCGATCATCCGAAAGCTGCGTTGATTCGGCGTTGTTTCGCTCGACCTGACGAACGGCTGCCTTTTCTCGCAACCGTGTTAAGTTTTCTGCGATCTTTTCGAAGTGAGTACGATTTCCAGTGATTGAAACACGCCAGCTTACCAAACGGTACGGCGACCTGATTGCCGTCAACCATATCGATTTGAATCTTGCTGAAGGTGACGTCTTCGGATTCATCGGCCCCAACGGTTCCGGCAAGACGACGACCATGAGGATGATCGCGACGCTGCTGCAGCCTGACTACGGCGAAGCGTACGTCTGTGGGAAATCCATCTACACGCATCCGCAGGAAATCCGGCGGCTCATCGGGTTCATGCCGGACTTCTTCGGTGTCTACGAAGATATGACTGTCGTCGAGTATCTCGAATTCTTCGCGGCCGCTTACAGGGTCACCGTCGACAAGCGGCGTAAAGTTGTCGAAGAGAAACTGGAACTCGTTGACATGGCGTTCAAGCGTGACGCGATGGTGAATCAGCTTTCGCGAGGCCAGACGCAGCGTATCGGCCTGGCACGAGTCCTGCTGCACGATCCTCAAGTCCTGCTGCTCGACGAACCTGCCAGTGGTCTGGATCCAAGAGCCCGCATCGAAATCCGTAATCTGCTCAAGCGGCTCGGCGAACTGAACAAAACGGTCATCGTCTCCAGTCACATCCTTCCTGAACTGGCAGACGTGTGTACTCGGGTCGGTATGATCGAAAAGGGCAATTTGATCATCGACGGTCAGGTCGGCGAGGTCATGAAAAAAGCTCGGCAACGAATCGTACTTCAGATTCGAGTCGCCGGTGATTCGAGTGAGACCGAGCGAGCGGCAGCGATGCTGGAACAACACGACCTGGTCGATGCTGTTTCCATTTCGGCAACCGCACGATTGGACGTCACTCTGATCGCGAACGTCGACGACTACACTGACCTCTCGACAGCCCTGTTTGAAGCGGGCTTCAGACTGAGTCTGTTCCGCGAGGAAGAAGTCAACCTGGAAACAGCCTTCATGGAACTGACCAAAGGCCTGGTCCAATAACGCTCCGCTGTTCGCCGCCTGTGAAAAACTCACCGCCACTTCGGGTGACACCTGGAAATCGGGAATCAAATGATTCCCGATTTTTCACCAACACCACCGGTGAGAGGTTTCATGCGGTGCATCTTTTTCGACCGCTCACCTTACTTCGTGAACACCGGATCCGACGGGTTGCCTCGGGACATCAAATAGCCCAGCAGGTCGAGCACTTCTTCCTGGTTTAACTGGTTCAATAATTTGGCGGGCATAAGTGATGTCGGAGAGGCCAGCATTTCGTCGACGTCGCTTTTCGCGATGGTTACGATCTTCGTCGCGTCAACCGGGTCGATCAGCACCGTGATCATACCGTCGGCGTCGTTCAGAATTCGCCCCGTGTAGACCTTGCCGGTATTCGTCGTCACGATCGAAGCTCGATACTGATCCGACACAACTTTGCTCGGCACAATGATCGACTCCAGCAAATCTTTGTAGCTGAAGCGGCCGGCGACGCTCGACAGGTCTGGTCCTGTGCTGCCACCTTCGCCGAGATACCGGTGACACGAAATGCAACGTGAAGATGCGTACGACAATTTCCCGTTTTCGAAGTTACGCCCCGACAGTCCAGACTGCGTCAGTTCGATAAGTTCCTGGAGAGTCCACTCTTTACCAGGACCTTTGGGTTTCGGCAGTTCTTCCTCTGTCGGTGCGGCGGCAGCGATCGAACTTTCGAGCGCCTTGCGTTCCGCATCCGTCGCGTTGGCGAGAAAGTCGTTTTTGATGTTTGTCAGGAAGCCTCCGAAACTGGCTCCGCCGCTCTTCTTTGATGCCCGCGCAAACCAGTCCAGATAGATTCGACGCTGCTCCAGCGTCCAGCCGTACTTCATATTTCGGAGCACAAATGCGTAGTGAGTCTGATTGAGATCCGGCATATTCGTCAGCATTGTGGCGATCGTTCCGCCGTAGCCTGAGTTCCTCGACAGCACTTCCGGGATTTTTGCTGCTGATTGCTCAGCGGGATCAGCAGACATCAGTTGCAACGTCTTATCAATCACTTTTGTCGAATTCACGTAGACGAGCATTCCGGCCAGTTCGCGATCCAGCATCGGTAAACCGGATGGAAATTCGGGTTCGAGAAGCTGTGACACCGCCCGCTGCTGCTCGAACGTCGGTGTGCCCATTCTGATGAATACGAGACTGGTAGCACGCAGCCATTCGAGCTTTTGAAACTCATCCAGCTGATCGAAGGCGATTGTGAGAAGTCGGTCCAGGACTGCATCTTTCAGCTCTTTGTTGCCTTGATGAGCCAGTGCAACGGTGGAGGTGATCAGCATCTCGGGATATCCCTCCGCCAGCACCTTCTGCTCCCACATCGCTGGTTTTTGAAACTCAAGTGCGACGCGGGCGGCGTAGCGGATGAACCGATCATCATGCCCGATGTGCTGCCAGATGAACTCCAGATTCTGCTCACTGGATTTTCCGGTCTCGTGCAGAGCCTCCAGTTGTTTGCGAACTGAACGCTCAACAGCCCCTGGCTCACGATTGTCTGACACAGGAGTCGTTGGTTCGTTGCCCACATAGGTCACGCGGTACAGTGCTGACTGAGCGCCCCGACCACCGACCGTAAAATACATAGCGCCATCCAGACCGATCGCGACATCGGTCAGCGGCAACGGCGTACACGAAACGAATTCTTCTTTCGTTCCCACGTACGTCGAACCTTGAGGAGTCAGATGAACGGCATACATTGTGCCGAACGTCCAGTCGCAACAGTACAACGCCTTCTGATACTTCTCCGGAAACTTTGCTCCCGTGCCGAAACTTACTCCCACCGGAGAGCCGGGACCGATATCCACAACCGGAGGCAGACTGTCGACGTAATAGGTCGGCCATTTGCCAGTACCGCTTCGCCAGCCGAACTCACTTCCGCTGACGGCGTGAACGATACGAGTCGGACGGTACCACGGGGAACCAAGGTCCCATTCCATATCTGCGTCGTAGGCAAACAGTTCGCCTTCTGGAGAGATGTCGAAGTCGTACGGGTTGCGATATCCCGTACTGATTATTTCCCAGGTCTTGCCCTTCGGGTCAGTCTTCGCGATCCAGCCGCCGGGAGCCAGTTTGCCGGCGGCGTGCCCGCGAGCATCCCACTGCCGGGGCAGCAGATGATCTTCGGACCAGTTGCTGGGAACTCGACTGGCATCAAAGTCCGTCGGTGGATCCGTGTGATTTCCGGCAATCAGGTAGATTGATTTCCCGTCAGGAGACAGTCGCAGCGCGTGCGGGCCGTGTTCTCCGCCGCCACGGATGTCTTTCAGCTTGACGACCTGATCCAGCTGGTCGTCGCCGTCAGTATCCGTTGCACGATAAAGGCCGCTACCTGGCCCTCCGTTGACTGAGATGTAAAGCGAGTCGAACGCCCAGAGCAATCCGTGGGCCGATGTCATCTTGAGGTCCAGGCTTTCGACCAAAGTTGGCTGGTCACTGCCGATCGGTGCGGGAGTAATCCGGAACAATCCCTTGTCACCCTGGTCACTTGCGATCAAACGACCTTTCCCATCGAAGGCAATGCTGACCCATGACCCTTGAGTTTCTTTCGGTACGTCGTACAGCAATTCAACCTGAAAGCCTTCTTTGACCTGGAATACGCCTCGCGGAACGCTGCTTTTCAGCAGGTCACTGCCGCCTCCACTCGGTTTCGCGAAGACGTTGCGCCAAGGCCCGATTCCCATCTTTCCGAGAACCTTGACCGTGTACGGCTCTGCGAATGCCTCATCTTTGGCAATCGTCCAGGACCTGTCCGTGACAACGTAGGTCTTCGAACCGTTATCGCTGGTCAGCTCCAGCTTCAGCACGAAGCCACCCACTCCGCCTTCATTGCTGGCATCAACCGTTATCTCGTTAATGCCTTTCTTCAGAGCCTGTTGCACTTCTACGGTGACCGGCTGTCCCCATTCGGTGCTGGCCGCGACTTTCTTACCGTTGATCTTTACGACCATCCCATTGTCACAAGTGGCGATCATGACTGCAGAAGTCGAGTTCGCTTCAAACTGCTTGCGAATGAAACACTTCTGAGTCGCCGCTCCTTCGTTCCAGATCCACATCGCCGCCGGGCCAGCGGACGCGTCGAACGTCGCCTTTGGCTTTGCAACATCGACGGTGTGGACTGAGCCATCCGCCTGCTGAACGACCGCTTCCTGAATTACCGGTTTTTGCGAAGTGTTATCCGCTAAGGCGGACAACGAAAACATTGCGAAAACAAGCAGCACTGCTGACAGGGAGCGGTGAGGGAGGCTCATGAGTGAGTTCCTGAATGAGGCGGGATGAGTGCAAAGCAAAACACCCCGACTACATGCCAGTGATCGGGGTGCAGCATCGTCAAGTCGGAGAGGTCAGCCTTCAACGTTCGACTTCATGAACGCCAGAGCGTCTGAGCAGAGCGCCTCTTCCGTGTCATACATACGACGCCAGATCTTGGTGGCGGCGGCGAGGTCCGGCAATGCCAGGCCAAACGCTTCTACGACCATCCACCCGTCGTAGCCGGTTTCCTTGAGAGCGGCGAAACTGGTTTTCCAGTTGACGCCGCCTTTGCCTGGAGTCGAGCGATCGTTCTCGGAGATGTGAACGTGTACCGTCTGGTCAGCACATTCCTTCACTGCCGAAGTGATGCACTTCTCTTCGATATTCGCGTGAAACGTGTCGTACATCATCTTCAGATTCGGATGGTTCACTTCGCGACAGAACCGTGCCGTATCGGCAGCCGAATTCAGAAAGTAACACTCAAAACGATTGAGGTACTCAAGCGTCAGCGTCACGTTATTGGCCTGAGCATGATCGGCAACTTCAGAGAGCACCTCTTTGCCCCAGTTCCATTCATCATCAGTACGGGCAACTCCGCGAGCTGCGAACTGACGGAAGCCAAGCAGCTCTTCCGATGGTGGGAATGATCCCAGTGCCGAGTGAAACGGGCCACACAGATGCGTCGCTCCAGCGGCGGCGCAACAGTCGACCGCAACCTTCAGGCGAACAACGGCGGCAGCCCGGACGGCGGCGTCGGGCGAGATCGGGTTTTCGTCGTCCGTACTGATAGTGACAGCGGTTCGCCCAAGGCCAAGCTCGTCACACTTCGCGCCGATTTTCCTGAAGTTGTCGACGTCGAGATTGAAGATCGGCAACTCCACTCCGTCGTAGCCGATCTCTTTGACCTTCTTGAGGGTCGCGAAATCCGACTCTTGAACGTCGGTCGTCCACAGCAGCAGATTGAAACCGTACTTCATCGTGTCGTCTCTCCCTGGTTGGCGTTGCAACGCATTCGCAACAAAAACACATCGATCGCAAATGCAGCACACAGTTGTGTCGAGAAATTTGTGTCGAGAAATTCAGATCACAGGAAACTCGAAATGCTCCGGCGGAAGCAGCGCTGCTGCACGAGACTCGACAATCCGCCAGCTTTCCGCGAGGGCTTTCTCGATCACCTCCGGAAGCGTCTCCAAACGAACGCGTAGCATGACCTGATTCAAACGAAATCTCAAACGCGATGGGTCCGAGTAATCCCGGAGAAACTGCTCCTGGTGAAACTTCGGAATCAGGATGGCCAGGCGTTCGGTTTGATTCGCCGCCATCATGTTCACGCACGCCTGAATTGCCGCCGCATCCGTGTCACCCACAATGTCGTAGTATTGGTCGAGTAAACTCGGGTAGCGTTCGGCCAGAACACCGTCGAGCTGCAATTCCGTCACGATATGACCGAGAAACGAACATCGCATCCCGTCACCAATTCCGATGGTCTCACGAAAGAGGCGAGTCAGTTCGCCACTCGTCTCGATGAAAGCTCGGGTCTTATGGAACCAGGCGTCGTCTCGAAGATGCTGCATGACCCCGCCGGCGACTTCGGCTTCGAAGGGGGACGCTGTTTCGATGAACGGCTCCACAAGCCGTGACCGCAATCGCACCGACCGATCTGCGACGGACAGCATGTCCGGCAGGCCGGTAGACACGGCAAACACAGGTTGATCGAGAAACCTGATGGCGTGCGAAAAGTAATTCATGCCGGAAGGATCAATACATCAATGTAATCGCCATCTCGTCGGCAATTCATATCCTGAAACGAAAACGGGGTCAGTCGAATGGTCGACTGACCCCCTTTGGAATTCACACATCAAAAGCGAAGTTAGGATTCGTTTGACACTTTGGCTTTGTCTTCAGTCTTCGCGTTTTCGTCAGCAGGGGCCTCGACCTTGTCCGGAGCTTCCGGAGCTGGCTTGTCGTCGGTAGCCGGAGCTGATTTCTCGTCAGCAGCGGCGGCGTCTGGAACTTTCGCTGCCGCTTCCAGCTTCGCAGCCTGCTCAGACACAGTCTTCTGCACAGCGGCAAGTTGCGTTTGAACGCCGGTCAGCGACTCTTTCAATTTGGCAACTTCTGCCTGAGCGGCAGTCGTCGCGGCATTGGCTTCGTCCAGAGCTTTCTTTCCGTTGGCGGCGTTCGTTTCGGCGATCAGTTTCTGTTTGGCAACTTCTTCCTGAGCAACTTTCAGCTGTGCCTTAGCTGCCTGTTCTGCGGTAGTGGCAACAATCATAGCCTTCTCGGCACCGTCAGCCTTGGCCGCCGCTTTCTCAGCATCAGATTTTGCAGCAGCGGCGACAGCCTGGCTCTTCTTTGCCTCGTCTTCCGCCTTCTCTGCGGCAGCCTTCGATTTTGACGCAGCGACTTGAGCCTGCACAGCGACAGCAGCTGATTTCTTCGCGGCATCGGCGGAACTCTTAGCATCGGCCAACGCGGCATCCCGCTGCCCGTTTGCTGCAGCCAGTTCAGACTTCAGACCAGCAAGCTGGGCGAGCAATTCTTTGTTCGCAGCTTCTGCCTTGTTCGCATCTTCCGCTCGGGCAAGAGCGTCGGTGTACGACAGTGGGAATCGGCAGCCGGCCATCTGTGCTGATGGCTGTGTTGACGACTGACACTGATAACAGGCGGTTGCTGGCTGACAACAATCCTTCTTACCTGCGTCGGCGGAGTTGACAGCGACGCACGAAATGGCGACGCAGATCAAACTTGTGCATAAAGTCTTCATCTATGGACCTCATGGATCGTGATTGGTGGGACACGGAAAGGGGTTGAAGAGGGTGGGTGACCGAGTTTCTCTATTCGAAATCGTCACCAGCACCGCCAGACTTGACGTAAATCGCCCATGATGCCGACCGTCCCCGCCCTCTGCAACTGACGAACCGTCCTTCGCGCGGAATTCATCAAACCGGCATTTGTTGACGATTAAGTTCGAGAAACGATTCAGCCCAGTAATAACTGTCAAGAAGTCCCGTCGTGTCTTTTCTCAGGATCGTGTGAGCGGCAAAAATCGCTTCGATCGTGGCCAGTCCGCCAGTCGGATCTTCGAACACTTTGGACACACGTGGATACGCAGTTTGCCAGGCCGGAAGTGTTCGAACAGGCAGCTCCTGGAAGAATGGCTCCATCTTCTGAGCGAGCCGCCAGGTTCCATCAATAACCAGCAGCCCCCTGGAAGCATCTTCGGCGGAAAGCTCAGGCCCTCCGAGACCCAGGCGAACATACCCTTTGATTGACTCTGAGCCTCGGTCAGGAAACTTCCAGAAGATGAATTCGTCCTTGCCTCGCAGCGGTTCCACGCTGCACTTGCTGCGTTTCTCGCGAGGGTGAATAACGATCACAGTCGGTGGCGAAGAATCGGTCATATCTTGTCATTTCACACATTTAGAGTCTTTCAGAGAAATATACGCGCGCCGTGCACGCATCATTCGTGGCTGTCTCCCGGTCCTCTTTGATTGTGGCAAACCAGCCACGCTGGTGTTTTCATCGATTC
The DNA here is from genome assembly GCA_027624335.1 of Planctomycetota bacterium. Lineage (GTDB taxonomy): Bacteria > Planctomycetota > Planctomycetia > Planctomycetales > Planctomycetaceae > JABMPE01. Next base: position 7,177 of record JAQBWV010000013.1, on the reverse strand, counting down.
AATCTGCAATTCCCGTAGCTGTCGACTCTGGCGGTCTGATGGCGGATTCGGAAAGCGACAGGATTTCTGCATCCATGAGCGTTGTATCGAGAATCGCGATTGTCGGATGGTGATAACTCCAGCCGCTGGTCTCACCGGGGTTGAGATACAACCGCCCCTGGTCGTCCCTTCGCACGCTCGGCTTATGAGTGTGTGCGTAAACCAGAACGTCGAACTCGCCTTCAAAGCCCTTTGTCCACGCCAGAGCGTGCGTCAGTAGAATCCTGGTCCCGTCTACAGTTCGGTAACAGAACGGAGGTTCGCCGATCGTCCCGATGATTGTCATGCCCCCGTAGAGACCGATCTTGTTCCCTTCGTTATCGCCGAAGCACCCGACAAAAGGGCAGTTGAGTTTTCGCAGCGGCGGAACGGTAAACGTGGAAACCAGATCACCGGCAAAGAGAACCAGTTCGACTTGCTCCAGGTTAAACCGCTCGACGGCCAGTCGAAGATTGTCCAGGTGATCGTGAACGTCTGCAAAAACTCCAATTCTCATCGTTGTGTCCTGGTAGCTTTCAGCAGTGCTTCCGATTCGAAATATGTTGCAGTTGAGTCAGGCATTTGACTCGCTCGCCCTGGCTACCGCAAATTCGCCGTGGCGATTGTCGCGCCTGGATACAATTTCACGTGACCAGTCAGTTCGCGGTTACCGGCCTGGTCCGAGGCGACCGCAGTCAACTGTCCGTTAGCGGGGACTGGCAGTTGGACGGTCCAGTCGACGACGCCGGAGTGATTCGCAACGATCTCCGCCGACTGGCCATTGACCTTGATGGAGACGATTTCGCCGTTGTCGTGCGAGATCCCTCGCACAACCAGCTTGCCTCCGTCGCGACGGATCGACGTGATCACCGTTGCCGGCGGCAGGTCGTCGACCGGGTCGAGAAGTTTTGGCCAGGCGATGTTCTTCACTTCGGCCACACGCGATTCGCTGCTAGTCAGCGTGGCTTCTTCGCGGTAGTTGTTGCCGTCTTCGATCAGGTCTTTCGCGGCGGTGCTGACGACTTTCGCGTGGCGGCCTGGCCCGAAGTAGTCGTGAATAAAGATCGGGACGCCGGGCGTGATAGGCGGAACGCGTGTGCCGACTCCGCGGTTGATCAGCGGCCATCGATTCAGAAACTGCTCCGGGCGATTGACGATGACCTTTCGGAGATGGGTTTCGGCGCCACCGTTGATGTTCACATCGCTGATCTGAATCAGTGGCGTGGTGCTGTTGCCATAGCCAGTCGTGAAGGTGAGCCCGTCGACAGAGACGCTGCCGGTCTGAGCGCTGGCGTCGTCCATGCCTCGGTTAAAGGGTTCCGATCCAACGGACGATATGTGCAGGTTTGTGTATTCGTGGTTCTCGAACGCCGGTCGGTAGATGCCGTAGGTGGCCTGATGAATGCGCACATTCTCCATCCGCATGGCCGGGCTATGAGGCCGAAAAGCGTAGTGAGCGCCCCAGATCGACAGGTTGCGGATCATGTGCGGGTGACGAATGTCCGGGCCGGTCCAGTCGACGCGTTTGATCTGCTCGAGCATCTTCTCGTCGCGAATGGGACTGTCCGGCTGATCGTTTCCGTTGGCCGCAACGACGATTCCGTAGAAGCCCTCCGAGTGAGCCTCATTGTCCTCGAATCTCCACAGAGGAATCGTGCGGACGTCGACGACTTTGTCACTGCCATCGGGCTGGCGAATCGACAGGTTCGTATCGAAATTGCTTCGCTTCTGCATGTCGTAGCGGTAGCCGTACTCGTCGTTTTCCGTCGTCACGTTGCGAGTGATTGTGTTGAGACCGTTGGCCCACCAGAACCCTGCACCATCATTCGGGTCGAATGGCAGAACCTGCTGGGGCAACCTGGGGCCAGAGTAAGCCTGCACAGCAAGGTTGCGATCAAGCAGGTTGTAAACCTCGGTGCCGTCTTCGAGAAAATATCCGTGGCCAACACTCTTGTAGCCAACGCAATCCCGCACCACGAGATACTGCGTGCCGTGAATGGTGATCCAACGATTGTGCGAATCGACGATCGCGACGCCCTGCACGCTGCTGCCGCGCATCGTGTCGCCGACCAGGTGAAAGTGGATCGAGTACCGCCCGAGTACGCCTTCTTTGCCGAGATGCGCGAATCTCGCATGGCTGATCCCGCCCTTGCTGAAACGATGAAACACGGTGTGTCCACGCACGCCTTTGGGGTCGGCACTTTCGATGATCACGTTGCGCGACAGGTTGGCAACTTCGCTGTGAAACTCACCGCTGCCCGAATGCACAAACTTCAGCGGCGCGTCGAGTGTCAACGTCGCACCGTCGATGGCTGTGATCGTTCGGTGTTCGGTTTGAGCTTCCTTCGGACTCTGTGAACCTTCGCGAAAGCTGGATCCGCTGCCGGCGCGATTCGTTGCGGTGACGATGACGTCGTCTCCAATTCGCCAACCGGTAACCGGCTCTGACATGACAACCGTGTTCGCTCCCACGACCGAGTCCGCCCCTAGCTTCACCCACGTTCGCGACAGAGGTGCGCCGTGAATTTCCATGCGTCCCGAGCAGCAGGCAATGGCCGGTGAGTCGCTCTTGTTCATTCCTTTGAGGAAGTGCAACCGAATTCTGGCAGTGTGTTTTGCGGGAATGGGATGTTCCGCAGTGCCGACGATCAATGACGGCCACTGGTCGTCGGGGGTCGTCGGTCCGTCATTCGCTCCTTCGAACTCGCAGGCAAAACCGTGTTCGGAACACGCATCCGTGTGTTGAACCGTCAGAATGCCAACGTTCAATTCGGTGTCTCGGTCACGAGCGAAACTGAGCGTGCCAACAATCTGAAGCAACCGCACGACGTCTTTCTGTTTCGCGTCGTATTCGACAAACGTGCCACGACTCACCAGCACGCGGTCCCCCTGGCCCGGCACGCGAGCTGGATTCCAGGTACTGGCATCCGACCATTTCCCGTCCTTCACCGACTGAATCGAAAAATGAAGGTGGTCATGGTCATGCTCAGCGAACGCCGATTGGCCCGTCATTGAAAGAGCAATCGCCAGGAAGAGAAGGACAAGAAGCTGTCGTTGCGGGAACATGAGTTTCTCTCATACGAGGATGCACGCGTGACATCGGTGGGACGTTGTGGGGCAGCTTCTCAACCAGCAGCATATTGCGGTGACATTACAGGTTAGAATCCTGTGCTACGGAGCGATTCAGTCATCCAACAATTCCTGAGCCGTGGGTTCCAGTTCTCTGATCCGGCTCAGCATCTGGGGTTGGGAGTCCATTCATAACAACTGATTTGAAAAAATGTCATCGGGCGAGGCTCGAAGATCAGTGTAGTGACCTCATAGAGGTCACGGATCTGCCAGCTCGGCAAAACCTCTTTCCTGAAATCAACGGCCTCTCCACCAACCGTTCGGAATGCACTTCGGCGCCGCAGGCACGTCGCTTCGCAGCTTCGCGAATCTCGATTCAACCCGTACTTGTATTCGAGCCGGGCCAAACGTGAAGCTGACTTTTCCGCCCGGGTAAGCATCCCCTTTCGAAGTTGCTGCAGAGCGACTTTGCGAAGAGGACGGAACCAAACACCTGTTACCTTCACTGGCGCAGAACATATGCACTACCGAAGACTCTCGACCACTTTCCAGGCTGTCCGCGCTGGCCAGGTTGCACTCATCTCCCAGGTTGTCAGCGCTGCAGTGGTTCAATACAAACAGGCTCGCGGGACGGCGCGTTCAAAATGGGCACGTCGCGGGGGAACAAGATGCTTCATCGTCCGTAATCAACCGGGAGTGAGTTGTTCGTTACCTGGCCACGAGCTGAGGGTGAGACATTCTGTGCATCCGGCACCAAACCGCACCTCGGCTGGCCACCCGCCGGATTCCGACGACAGCCAGTCTCCCAACCGGTAGACTGCCAGCCTCAGTGCTTCAGTAGCCTCATTGAATCCGCATTAGGCGCCGCGAGCCGCGAAGCGGAAAAGTTCAACGCGCGATCTATCCCTCAGCAGCCCTGCCGCCGGATAGGTCGCAATTCGTTATGCCTCTGGTTAGCACCCATGAAACGAACCAATGTTTCGAAAATACTGGCGACCCTTATGGTCACCATCACGGTGGTCATAATTGTTTTCTGGAGCCCGATTTCCGAAGCATTTGGCCCCATGGAACAGGATGAACTCCAGTGCCTGATTTGCCATCGCAACCGCATTGAAAAATGGGTGTGTGGAGCAAAGGTCAACGACGACATCACGACAAACAGATATTCTGATTGGATTGACACGTTCACTTCGCTGGATCATCAACACGTGTGGATTGGGCATACCTCGTACAACCGCCGTTACTGGTTCGGCGGCACCTCAATTGCGTGCGGAGGCATGCCTGCACTTCCGAGAATCTTTGAACAACGCAGCCGTTTGGGGGAACTCGAAGCGCAGAAGCTCGCGGCCAGATTCCATGAACTAGTCAAAGGCCAATCGTCGAAAATTCATTCCGGCGAGCTCGACTCCTTTTTCGGCGAACTCGACTCCTTCACAAAGGCGGTCGTTGACGACCCAGGATCATTATTGAAAAGCGACGAAACCCACTGACGCGTCGTTGTAGTAACGAAAACAAGGCATGACACCTGTGGATTAGAAACTCGTGAGTCGGAGACGATCCGAGTTCTAATCTCTTGTTCAAGACATCGCTCAACTGGAGCGGTCGCGGGGCGTGGAATCGGAGAACTATGTCGCGGGTTGGCCCGACCAGAATGGGCGGATCGAGAAGATGCTTCATCGTTCGTAGTCAACCGGGAGTAAGACTACCGTGACTCGGTTACGCGCTGAGGATGGTGACTCGGAGGCCTTCATCTCGCGTGCAACGCAGTTGTGCCATTGAGCGAATCCGGAAGCCGAAGCAAGATAAATGGCAGAACCGGCTTTTCCGCAGCGTGGCTGGTTTGCCAGAATCAACGAGCACCGGGAGACTGCCAGGAATGATGCGCGATTGGCGTGCGTCTATTTCTCGGTAAGACTCTATTTCCCGTGACGCCCATCGTGACCTGCAACAGCAACGGAAGAGTTATGGACGCACTTCATTATGCAGAAGGATTGATCCGATTTGATTCGACTTCCTACCTGTCGAACCAGCATGTCAGCGACTACGCCGAGCAGACGCTGCAAAGCCTCGGCTGCGAAACGGAGCGGATCGAATACGACGATGAGGGCGTGCTCAAGGTCAACGTGCTTGGTCGCAAGGGCCGTGGTTCGGGTGGTCTGGCTTACTTCGGACACACAGACGTTGTACCGACGAACGACTGGTCAATCGCCGAGCATGGTCCGTTTGAACCTGTCGTACGCGACGGTCGACTTTACGGTCGCGGCAGCACCGACATGAAAGGGTCCATCGCGTGTATGTTCGCTGCTCTGGCATCGGTCGGTGGCGAGGAGTTGAAACATCCCGTTTACATTTCGTGCTCCTCGGACGAGGAAATCGATCATCGAGGGGCGATCGAGATATCTGAACGCTCACAGCTCTATCGGGAACTGGTCGAAGGCGGCGCATGTGGCATCGTTGGGGAACCCACAAGTCTCGACGTCGTGTACGCTCACAAAGGCGGCTGTCAGATCTTCGTGACGTCGCACGGCAAAGCCGCTCACTCAAGCACGCGGGAAGGCATCAACGCCAACATGGCGATGATCCCGTTCCTCCACGAACTAAAGTCCATCTGCGACGAAACTGAAATGAACGTCGGATGGATGGATCATGAGTTCGACCCACCGACGCTGTGCGTCAATCTGGGAATCAACGATCACAACCGAGCCCTCAACATCACGGCTCCCACCTGCGTCTGCACGATCTGCCTGCGACCGATGCCGACCACGGACGTCGAGGCGATCATCGCTCGAATTCGCGGGCTGGTTGATCAACATGGTCTGCAATTCATGCTGAAGGCGAGCAACCCTCCGTTTCGACGAGACCCGGACAGTACCTTCGTCAAGCAATGCGTCACACTCGCAACAGGGAATGCACCACGCACGGTCGCTTATGGTTCAGAGGCCGGTAACTTCACGGACATTCAGAACCTGATCGTCATGGGGCCTGGTGACATTGCTCAGGCCCACAAAAGCGATGAATGGGTCAGTCTGGAACAACTCGCCAGCGGCCAGCACATTTACGCCGACATGATCAGGCACTTCTGTCGGTGATGGCGCAATTCAGTCGTTCACATTTCACACGCTGTCCCGCCGTCAGTGTCGTCGCCTCATTCCTGCGTTGGCTCGCCTGCCAGCACTTTCTGCCGTATGTATTTTTACTTCCAGCGACTCCAGGCGGCGCCGGGTCGGTCGACTCGGAACTGCACCAGACGCGTCGACGAGACTTCGGTGACGTAGACCGTTCTGCCGTCCGGACCACCGAAGCACAGATTGCTTGGAGCCTTTCCGAGCACGTTGATCTCCTGAAGGATCTCGCCTTTCGGAGACAACTTGACGACCGTGCCTGCGCCGTAGCGTGCCACGTAGAGATTTCCGTCGACGTCACAGCGGTGTCCGTCGAATCCGTGATCGTCGAATTTCTTCAGCAACCGTTTGTCTTTGAGCGTGCGGTCCTGCGCGATCGTGAAGGCCCAGATGTTTCGCTGGGCGCTCTCGTTGACGTAGAGAGTCTTGCCGTCGGGACTGACCTCGATTCCGTTGGTCGTGCCCATGTCCGGAGCGACCAGTGTTGTTGAACCGTCGCGATCGATCCGCCAGATCTGGCCGTTGCCCTTCGCCCAGCCAGGATCACTGGCCCACAGAGTTCCGTCCGGCCCGATCGCGAGATCGTTTGGCTGGTTCATCTGTGAGTTGTGGGCGAGCGTTGTGATCTCGCGAGTTTTCGGATCGACGCGCAGGATGTTGTGCTGTGCGTAGTCAGCGACGAAGAACGCTCCATCACGGTCAAAACGAATTCCGTTTCCGACACTGCCTTCCGGCAGAGTCACGAAGATGTCGCCGACGCCGTCAGGAGTGACTCGGCCAATCGTTCCCTGCTGAGCGAAGTTGACGACAAAGATGTTTCCATCAGTGTCACAGGCCGGTCCTTCGATGCCGTTCGTAAACTCGCCTGGCAATGTCAGCGGTCGCGCGACAAACAGCGGCTCTTCCGGAGCAAATACGATGTCCGAGGCTCCACCGAACTTCGACAGGAGCGGCATGTTCGCCAGGGA
>JAQBWV010000255.1 GCA_027624335.1 Planctomycetota bacterium | reverse complement strand
AGCAACCGAACGTCGCCATAAACGCCCCCATTCAATAGCAACTGGCAGATCCCCGCGAAGTCTTCGGGTGAGGAGAACATCCCGCCCCAGGGGGCTCCCAGTTCCTGCCAGTAACGACTGTTCCAGCCGAAGTTCGAGCCCGTCTGATACTCGGGAATTTCGACCCGAACGAGGCGTTCCCGATCGAAGCCCTTCGACCCCAGTCCAGTTGATTTCAGCTGGAGCGGTTCGAGCATCTCACTCCGAATGAATTCGTGAATCGTCACTCCAGTGAGTCGCTGAACAAGCTCCGCGACGACCAGTGTTCCCATGCTTTGATACGAGAAGCTGGTTCCCGGCGGAAACAGCGGCATCGCATTGATGGCTCCGTCAATAAACATGCTGAGCGGCGCGTGCTTCTGTCGTAACTCGGCGTTGTCGGGAACCATGTCCGGCATGCCAGACGTATGAGTAAACAGGTGCAGGACCAGAGTCTCTTCTTTATGGTGGGCTGCGAAGTCCGGAATGTACCTCATCACTGGGTCGGTCAGATTCAAGAGCCCCCGCTCGACGAGCATCATCGCAGCCATGTACGTGACCGGTTTGGTGATCGAGGCGAGCAGGAACATGCTGTCGCGGCGAATATCGCCGGCACTCGGTTCTGCTCCCTGTCGACCGAAGAACTGCGGCTCGACAACCTTCCCGTTTCTTCCAACGACGATTGCCCCACCAGGCACCGGCGCGTCCGATCCGGTCGTCCATTTGCGAAGCAATCCATATGCGCTGTCGAGTCGGTCTTGATCAAGACCGATCTCGTTGGCAATTGCAATTGGAAGGTGCGGCATCGGATATTCCTCTGGATGTCCGGTTGAGTCGAATTCATTCGCGACACCGCGAACGACGCAGCCTTAGCGCTGGTAGATCGGCAGGTACCGATACTCTACCGCCAGTGCGAGCACTGCCATACTTGTCGCGTAGATCGGTCCGAAAGAGACCTCGCTGCCTTCTGAGGGATTCCAGCTTCCATCGGGATGCTGCCTCGCAAGAAGAACCGACGACATGTGACTCCGGGTCTCATCCCAGTGACGACCACCGACCTGAAACATACCGACGGTGCAGTAGTAAGCTCCATAAAAGAAAAAGGTGTCGTCGTACTGGAGCGGTCGCCGCAACAGATAATCAGCTGCGGCCATCGTTGCGGGAGTGTGATGCTCTCCGCAGATCTCAAGACAGAGGATTCCGGTACCTGTCCGAGTCGGACTGGAACCATGATCCGGGTGATAGGAAAATCCGCCACCGCGTCTGTCGGAGCACCGATTCACGTACGCCACTGCGAACTCGATGGCCTCCGCCGGGACATCGCAGCCGATATTCTTGGCCGCTCGCAATGCAAGGAGCTGCCAGCCGGTCACGCTGAGATCGCTGTCGTTGCTCGATGGATGATAGCGCCACCCTCCGGCATGGTTCCGCCCTTTCGGCACCGCCTGGGCACGCAGGATGAGCATGATTGCACGTTCGAGGCTCGTGCGAATTCGGTCGCTCAGCGTCGCGTCCGCCATTCCAGCCACTTCGGCCAGCATCAGCGTGCAGATTCCGTGAGTGTACATCGGCCCGCTGCCTGCCCGATGCTGAAACAGCCCGTCCGGGTTCTGGTTGTTTAGTACCCAGCGAATCCCTCGATCCATCTGCTCGCCATAAGGGCCTTCCGCAGGCACATGGCCAGCCGACATGTATGCCATAATCGCCAGCGACGTTGTCGAAGCGGCATCAAGACCACGGCCCCGGCTGGGAGATTCCAGTTGCCAGGCACCAGACGGTCGTTGTCTGGCCGACAGGTACTTCAGCGCGCGAACGATGGATTGATCCACCTGTCGATCGGCAGGAGTATTCTGAGCACGGCACGTCGTGCTGGTCGATCCGCCAAGCGCCGACGCAAGCAACAGGTATTGCAGACAGCGATTCATGGGTGACGCTATTCTTCGCAGCCGGGATTCAGAACGAGCGTAGAAATACGCACAGAATTCGATCGGACAGCATAACGCGACGTTGGGCTCAGTGAAGGAAGTAATCGTTCATCTGAGTCATTCGCAGGGAGCGAGAAGCGAACCGCACTATCATCAGCAAGTTGTAACCGCAATCCTGTTCGTTTCGCTCCGTTTCACACGCCTTTTGAATGACGAGTTTTCATGGACGATTCGAATTACGACTGCATAGTCATTGGCGGCGGTCACAACGGTCTGGTCTGCGCATTCGAACTGGCGCGCGGAGGCAGGAAAGTCCTCGTGCTGGAGCGACGAAGCCTGGTTGGCGGTTGTGCGGTGACTGAAGAACTCTGGCCGGGATACCGCGTCTCGACGGCATCGTACGTTGTCAGTTTACTGCTGCCGGAGATCGAACAGCGGATGCAGTTGCAGCGGCATGGCTACAAGGTGCTGCCACGCACGCCGTCGTCGTTCACTCCGCTGGAAGATGGCCGTTCCCTGCTGTTGGGTCCGGATGAGGAACTGACTCGCCGCGAGATTGCAAAGTTCTCTCAGCGCGACGCCGAGGCGTATCCAAGATACAACCGACTGCTGGAACAGATTGCCGAATGTCTGGAGCCGGTGCTGAATCGGACTCCGCCAGATCTGTTACCGCTGCCTCGCGAATGGAGGAAGGTATCTTTCGGTAAAAAAGTTCGCGATGCGCGAGCTGGCTGGTCGATTTATCAGGCGCTGAAGCAGCTTGGTTCCGACATGCCCGAAGCCATCGAGTTGCTGACTGGAGCCGCTCGTCCCATCCTGGATCGCTGGTTCGAATCCGACGTCCTGAAAGCGACGCTCGCCACCGACGCGATCATTGGAACTTTTCAGCCAATCTCAGCGCCCGGAACGGCGTACGTGCTGCTGCATCATGTCATGGGCTCCGCTGGCGGAGCGCGAGGCGTGTGGGGTTACGTCGAAGGTGGCATGGGAGCGCTGACTCAAGCGATGGCCAAAGCCTGCGAAGAAGCCGGCGTGACAATTCGAACGGACGCTGAAGTCGCATCCATCCGTGTTGTCGATGGCAAAGCCTGCGGAGTCGTGCTGGCTGACGGGGAAGAGATCTGTTCAAAACGCATCGCGTCCAACGTGGACGCGCATCTGACCTTTGAGAAGTTTCTCGACGAGCAGCAACTTCCAGCAGCGTTCGCACAAGCGGTCAACCGGATCGATTACTCCAGCGCCAGCATGAAGATCAACATGGCTGTCAGTGAACTGCCGGATTTCACCTGCCTGCCTGGTAACGGTGAAGTGGGACCGCAGCACCGCGGCACGATTCACATTGGTTGCGAGCTGGACTATCTCGAAAAGGCGTACGACGACGCGAAGTACGGTCGTCCGTCAGAGAGGCCGATTGTGGAAATGACGATTCCAACTTCCGTCGACAGAACGATCGCTCCGGACGGTCATCACATTCTGTCGCTGTTCGTGCAGTACGCTCCTTACCATCTGGCCGACGGAAACTGGGACGATATTAAGGAGGGCTTTGCTGACCGTTGCGTGGCGGAAATCGCCAGGCATGCTCCGAACGTGCCTGCCTCGATCATCCACCGACAGGTTCTCTCGCCAGTGGATCTGGAACGAACTTACGGCCTGACCGGCGGCAACATCATGCAGGGAGCGATGTCGCTGCAGCAACTTTTCAGCATGCGTCCTGTCGCCGGGTGGAGCGACTATCGAACGCCAATCAGCGGCCTGTACCTGTGCGGTAGTGCGGCGCATCCCGGCGGCGGCGTGATGGGAGCGTGCGGTCTCAACGCGGCCCGGGAGATTCTGCGTGACGGTCGCTAACGAGTTCGCGGTTCCGCACTGTCGTTGACTATTGGCGTTTAGCAGGCAGCACGCCGCAGTGGATCAGTGTGGGGATGATTTCTTCCGTCGTCAGACCCGCTTCCGTCAGCCAGTGCCGATACTCGGCCGCGCTGTAGGCTCGCCCTTCGGTGAAGTAAAACAGCGAGGCCGAGTACAGCGCGATCGGAAGCGGACCATCCAGAGCGTCGTTCAGAAACACGTCATGAATCAGCAACCGACCGGTCGGAGCCAGTGCGGCCGCACAACGCCTGACGAGTTGCTGACACTCGGGCACGTCCCAGTCGTGCAGAATGTTTGACAACAGAACGACGTCCGCATCCGCAGGCGGTGGATCGGCAAACATGTCGGCGCGAAGAAAGTCAGCTCGATCCGCCACTCCGTACTCACTGGCCAGTTTCTCGGCGATACGCAGCACCTCGGGCCGGTCGACAATGACCGCTCGCAGATTCGGATTCTGCTGCAGCAACGCGAAACTGTAGATGCCAGTTCCGCCGCCGACGTCGACCAGCAGGCGAGCATCGTCCAGCGGCACCTTCTCGGCCAGAACCGGCGCAACATTCTTCGCGCGACCGGCCAGTGCCAGCGTGAAGTGTCGAGCTGATTCTTCAGCCTCCATCGCCGAAGCAATTCCGTCACGATAGATAAACGCAGCACCGGAATCTGAATTCGCTCCGGCTGGCGTGTTGGTCCTGAGCCGCTCGACCATGTCGAGCACTCCCGGACTCTGAGCTGCCAGTCCGACATAATCTCCAACGTCGAACTCCGCGCCCGGCACCAGGTGGTGTCGAGCCAGGTCCGTCAAACTGAGCACGCCGGCGTTGTCCGCGACGATCAACCCGAACGCCTTCAACGCGGTAAACAGAACGACGCTGGGTCGAGCCTCAAGCCCCAGCCGGGCCCGCAGTTCTTCGCCGGAAAGCGAATGCTCTGCCAGCTGACCAAAGACGTTGAAATGAGCCACCGACGCGGTCAGCAGCTCCGTCGCATGCCCGCCGCGAAAGAGTTCAAAGATCGAAGTCGGATCAAGCGGTGGCCTTTGCATGAATCAGCCAATTGAAAAGAGAACGAATTCACTCGACGTCCGGCGCGAAGCCTCGACGCAGGGTGTTTTCGGTGACGTTGACCGGCAGGACAAACTGCAACAGATAATCCGGACCGCCCGCCTTCGAGCCGATGCCTGACATGCGGAAGCCGCCGAAGGGCTGGCGATTAACCAGTGCCCCCGTCGTGCCTCGGTTGAGGTAAAGATTGCCGACTTCGAGTTCCTCAGCGCACCGCTTCAGATTGGCCGGAGATCGACTGAAGACGCCAGCTGTCAGCGCGTATTCGGTGTCATTCACGATTTCGATCGCCTCAGAAATGTCATCAACAGGGATGATTGCCAGAACAGGTCCGAAGATTTCTTCCTGAGCGATGCGGGAACTCGGGGCAACGTCGGCAAAGATGTGCGGGCCGATGAAGTAGCCAGCCTCACTGAGGCCATCTGCCAGCGGATATTCCAGTACAAGTCGATTTTCAGCTTTGCCGATTTCGATGTACCGCTTAATTCGTTCAAGAGACTTTTCGTCGATAACCGGTCCGACCGTTGTGCCTGGAGCTTCGGCAAAGCCGACGGTCAGACTCCGAGTTGCAGCCACCAGACGTTTGACGAACGCAGGGTAAACTCCCCGCAGAACGACGACCCGGGAACAGGCCGAACACTTCTGTCCGGCGTAATTGAACGCGCTGTGGATGACTCCCTGCACGGCTTCATCGAGGTCGGCATCGTCGTCGATGATGATGGCGTTCTTACCGCCCATTTCGGCGATGACTTTCCTGACGTGAGTCTGTCGCGGATCGGTTTCCGCAGCGGCGCGGTTAATCTCAAGGCCGACTTCCCGCGAGCCTGTAAACGCGATGATGTCGACGTCCGGGCTGCTGACGAGAACCGGGCCGACCTCTTCTCCGACGCCCGGCAGGAAGTTGACGACTCCGTCCGGCAGATTGATGTCCTGAAAGATTTCCATCAGTTTCGCAGCGACGACGGAAGACTGTTCGGCCGGCTTCATGATCACCGTGTTTCCGGTGACCATCGCGGCAGCGGTCATGCCCGTCAGAATTGCCAGCGGAAAATTCCAGGGAGCGATGACGGCGGTAACCCCTCGCGGTCGGTAGTAGTAAGTGTTCTCCTCACCAGCGACATTGACTTCCCGTGGAGCCAGAAGATCGACGGCCCGCTGCGCGTAGTACACGCAGAAGTCGATGGCTTCGGCGACGTCGGCGTCGGCTTCCACCCAGGTCTTTCCACATTCGTGAACCTGCCACGCAGCGAGTTCCAGACGCCGTTCGCGCATCGCATTGGCGATCAGGTTCAGATACTCAGCCCGAAAACGAACATTAACCTTTGACCAGGTACGGAACGCTCTCTGTGCGGCGTCGATCGCTTCCTGAGCGTCGTCTGGCGACGCGGCTCCGACATTGCCGACAATCTGATTGCGATGGGACGGGTTTCGGCTGATCAGCTGACCGCGAGTCTCGACTCTGCGGCCGCCAACGACGAGGTAGTACTCCCGACCGAATTCTTCAGCGACGGAATCGACTGCTGCTTGAAATTCGTCCCGCACTTCTTCACGGCTGAAATCCAACGGGGGCTCGTTTTCGAAAACTGAGGCCACTGTTTCCTCCAATACTGTCGCTGATTGATCGTCGCTGGTGGCGGTGACGGGGTCGTTACTGTCGGGGGCTGTCGGTTTCGCCATGAGTTTCTCCCACGGGATATCCTCAGCGAGGCTGTGTCTCAGGAAGGAGTCGTTGGACGTGTTTTCCAGCAGTCGCCGGACGAGGTACGCCATGCCGGGAATGAGTTCGCCAAACGGCGTGTAAATACGGACGCGATGTCCGAGTTCGCGGAACAGCTGAGCCTGATCTTCGGCCATGCCGTACAGCATTTGAATTTCGTACGCTCCGTTGGGAACGTTGAGCTTCCGGCCCCAGGCGATCGTGTGAGCGAGGCTGCGCAGGTTGTGGCTGCCGAACGCCGGTCGAAGAGCTTCGTGATTCTCCATAAGGAAACGGCTCAGTCGTTCGAAGTTGTCGTCCGATTGCCACTTCTGTTTGTAGACGGGAACCGGCCAGCCTTTCTGCTCGGCGATGACCGTTTCGTAATCCCAGTACGCCCCTTTGACGAGTCGTACGGTGATCGGAGTGCCACGTTCCGCAACCCACTGTCGAAGTTGCAGCAGGTCCCGTTCTGAGTCCTGAAGGTAAGCTTGAATCACGATGCCGACGTCCGCGTAATCGCGGAATTCGTCTTCCATCAGAATCTCTTTGAAGATGTGCAGCGTCAGATCTTTGTAAGCATACTGCTCCATGTCGACATGCACGTATGCCATGTTCCGCCGGGCTCGCCGTAGAATCTGCCGCAGCCGTTTCTTGACGACGTCAGCAGTGCCGATCGGATCAAGCGGGTTGAACTGGCTGTACAAAGCCGACAGCTTCAGCGACACGCTCAGTCGCGGGATCGGGCCTCGCTCGTCGTGATCGATGAGTGTGTCTTCCGACCAGCCGTTGACATCGGGAGCGAGATTGTCGAGCAGCTCGATATACGAATTTCGATAGCGGATCGCTTCGGGTTCGGAGACAACCGCTTCGCCAAGCAGGTCGAGTGAGAACGCAAAGCCCAGTTTCCGCAGTTTCGTGACTGACTGCAGCACTTCCTGGTGAGAATGTCCAGCGATAAACCGCTCGGCCATGCGGCGAGCGTTGCTGCGGGCATTCATCGACAGAGTTCGACCCAGCACGGTGTTCGGGCCGGCATGGTCGACCACCATCCGGACGGCGCGGGGCAGCTTCTCGTCGACCTCTTCAAAGTATTCCTGCAGATGCCGCGAAACCTGTTGATGGTCCTTCAGCATCGGCAGAACATCGACGAAGCGGAACATCTGAACTTTGACCGACTCGTCAGCCATCGCCCACGACAGGATGCGATCGTCCCACCAGCGCCGCTCGAAAATTGACGGCTGGCGGCGATTGCTGTGCTGCAGCAGCCACTTTCCGATGTTCTGAGTTTCTGCCTCGGCGTCCGGAACCAGTGAGTCGTTTTCTGTGTTCAGCTTGAACTCTGCGGGAGCAATTTCAGCAGGTGCTGGTCTGGTTGATGATTGCGGCGATCTGGCGAGTTCCGCTTCCGACTCAGCGGCAACCTGCCGGGTAGCAGCCTTCTTCACCGTGGCCTTCTTGCGTGGTGGGGCGGCGGCTTTAGTTTTTGCCGGCGCAGCAGCTTTCTTCTTTGCGGCTTTCTTCTTAGCCGCCGTTTTCACGGGCACTTTGCCAGAAACTGCTTTCTTTGTCGCTTTCTTCTTCGCCACGCCGCAGCCGCCTCCATTCGTCCGGGATGTGTTCCGATTAGCGTCGTAACAGACTGAAAAAACGCTCGGACACGCGTACGATAACACAGTCCCGGCAGGAGTCGACGCAGCGGCAATCACGGTACAATCGGAAATCCAGGCAATCGGACCGCCGCCATACGACAACGTCACAGACGGATGCGTCATCCTGTGGAATCGCTAACTTGTCTCAATCAGGACACAAAGCTGCACTGGGTGGCCTGTGCGTGGAATTGCTGGCCAGCTGAAACCTGATGCTCTGACAGGAAAAGATGAAACGACGAAAGACGCGGAAGACGTGAATTTCTTTTCCGTGTCGTTCCGTGTATTCGGTGGTTGGTCCAATCTGTCGAGCCCTGCCCGCGTCGTGCAACTTTGAGCCTCTGCATCCTCTGCGCATTTTAACTCTGTGTTCTCTGCGGTAAAAACGTCGACGTCACCCAACAGGCACTCAGGACAGATTCTCGATGAAAGTTCTATCCGGCATTCAGCCAACCGGTCGATTCCACTGGGGCAACTATTTTGGAGCCATCCGGCAGTACATCGATCTGCAGGACAATGAGCAGGCTTTCTACTTCATCGCCGACTATCACGCGCTGACGACCGTGCGCGAGCCGGAAGTTCTTAAAGGCTTCGTGCGTGATGCGGCTCTCGACCTGCTGGCTCTCGGCCTGAAGCCGGAACAGGCGACATTGTTTCGGCAGTCAGACGTGCCGGAAGTCACCGAGTTGACCTGGCTGCTGATGACCGTCACGCAGATGCACCTGCTCGAAAAGTGCCACGCCTACAAGGACAAAAAGGCGAAGGGGATCGCTGCTGACGCCGGGCTGTTCACGTATCCGGTTCTGATGGCCGCGGACATTCTGCTTTACGACAGCGACACGGTGCCGGTCGGGCTGGACCAGGTTCAGCACATCGAGGTCACTCGGGACATCGCTTCCCGCTTCAACAACATTTACGGAGTCGAAGCACTCAAACTGCCGAACGCTAAGGTTGTTGAATCGGCCGCCAAAGTTCCCGGCACGGACGGCGAGAAAATGTCGAAAAGCTACGACAACACGATCGAGCTGTTCGACACTCCGAAGCGAATCAAAAAGAAAATCAACT
>JAQBWV010000254.1 GCA_027624335.1 Planctomycetota bacterium | reverse complement strand
GTTTCCTGTGGCGGAACTGTTATCGATCGCTGTAAATGTCTGATGAAGTACCGATCAACTCTGAAAGAATCCTGAGATTCGCAGATCGACTCTGGCACCGTTCAACTTCTGGTGAATTGATGACTCGCGTAATCGTTCGAGCAACACTCCACGCTGTATGAACATGTCTTTGGCTCTCACGTTTTCACACCGTTTCGGATGCTGACGCCATGAATAATGAATCAGAGCGAACCGAAGTCGCTGCGGTAAATCGTCGTGGTTTCATGGACGACATGGCCCAGGGTCTGAGTGGCATCGCCCTGGCCAGTCTGTTGGCGGGAGATCGGTTGCTGAGCGGGACGGTTTACGCAGCGGAGACTTCAACAGACAAATCTCGAACGACCGTTGGAGGGAAATCGCCGATCCGTCCAAAGATTGATCCGTCGCGACCGTTTGGCGCACGAGATGCGCATTTCGAGGCGCACGCGAAGAATGTTGTCGTGATCTTCTGCTCCGGAGCCTGCAGTCATCTCGACACGTTTGATTACAAGCCCGAGTTGGTCAGTCGACATGGTCAGGCGATGCCAGGAGCTGATGGGCTGCTCACGTTTCAAGGGGCTCAGGGTAACCTGACCAGGAGTCCGTGGACGTTTCGTCCGCGAGGCGAGAGCGGCAAGATGGTGTCGGACCTGGTGCCGCAGTTGGGCTCTCTCGCCGATGACATGTGTTTCTTCCACTCGCTGACCAGTAAGACCAATACCCACGGCCCCGGCGAAAACTTCATGTCGACCGGAGCGACGCTCGACGGATTTCCGAGCATCGGCGCGTGGCTCACCTGGGCACTGGGCAGCGAGAGTGAAGAACTGCCAGCCTACGTTGCTATTCCCGATCCACGAGGAACACCTCAGTCCAGTGTCAATAACTGGGGGCCCGGATTTCTGCCTGCCGCGTTTCAGGGAACCGACTTCAACGCTTCGAAGCCGATTCGCAATCTCCATCGCCCGACCGGATTGTCAGCGAGTGATGACAAGAGAACTCGCGACTTCCTGCAGCGGCTGAATCGTTCACACCTGAATCGCTTTCCCGGTGACACGGAACTGGCGGCGAGAATCTCCAGTTACGAACTTGCCGCGAGGATGCAGTTGAGTGTCCCCGAAGTCAGCGATCTGTCCTCCGAGCCGGAGCACATCGTGAAGATGTACGGCGCGGACGATGTCGAGAATCCGCTCAAGGCCTCTTACGCCAGGAACTGCATGCTGGCACGACGACTCGTTGAAAAGGGTGTGCGTTTCGTGCAGCTCTTCAACGGTGCGTACCAGACCGGCGGCGAAGGCGTCAGCAACTGGGACGGTCACAAGTCGCTGGAACCGCAATACGAAAAGCATGGGCAAGTTTTTGATCAACCGACAGCGGCATTGCTTAAGGATCTGAAGCAACGCGGGTTGCTGAAAGACACGCTGGTCGTCTGGTGCACCGAGTTCGGTCGAATGCCGACGTTTCAGAAGGGAGCCAGCGGGCGGGATCACAATCCGTCCGGGTTCACCGCCTGGCTGGCAGGAGCCGGTGTGAAGGCTCCATTCAGCTATGGAGCAACGGACGAGTTCGGCTACAAGGCCGTCGAGAATGTGTCGACCGTTTACGATTTCCACGCAACGATTCTACATCTCCTGGGCCTGGATCACGAACGGCTGACGTTCTACCACAACGGCCTGGAACGCCGTCTGACCGATGTCCACGGTCACGTCATTCAGGATGTGCTTTCGTAGGTTCGAGTGCTGGAAACCGGTTGGCAACCGGGCCGGCGCTGTCCACTCAGGAACAAAACAGTCAGGTACAAAAAAGGCGACTCCAGCTCTGGGCTGAGTCGCCTTTTCGTGTTGTTCTGCGGGCAGTTGAATTTCCCGCTGCTGGAATCAACTGCGATCGACGCGGTACTTCTCCAGCCAAACCAGGACTTCAGATCGGCGATAGCGGTAGTCGCCACCGATCTTGAATGCTGGGAGTTGTTCCTTGTTAACAAGCTCCCAAATCTTCGTGCGGGAAAGACTGAGAAATTCCATCAGCTGTCGAGTTGTCATCAACTCGTCTTCCCAGTGAATCGTTCTCTTTGGTTTTTCCGGTTTCGGCGCGACGACAGCTTTCTCCGCTTCCGCATCAGCGACCTTTTCGGCCACGTCTGCCAGTTTCTTATCCGACATTCAGCACCCCCTTCGGCAGTTTAACTACCGTCCCGAGAAATGGAGATGTTGACAATGGCGTCAACCGAGCAAACTTCAGGCAGTCAGCAACCGTCACCGGAACTGTCCACCATCTTCCGACGCGTTTTGCTCGATTCGATCACATTGTCACAGCGATCGCACACTCACATGAATGCACTCTTATGAGTTCGTAATTGTACAGCCTGTGTTCGTATTTGAAAGCCGAATTTGCGATTTAGCGAGCGCGTTCTGGTAACTGTCAGGACTGGCGAGAATTTGTTAGCGCGGTCATTTTTTCCATGAGTTGTGATCACGTCCGCAGGCTTAACCTCAGCTTACTACGCCTGCTGGAAATCCGGTTCCATTTATTTCGTGGTTTCGCTTCGAAACTGTTTCAGCCTGCGGCAGGTTTCGAATCACGCACAGTGCCTTCGAATGAATTCCCGCAAGGCCGACTGTCGCGACGGTGTGTTTGGATCAGTATCCTGTTGCATAAGTTAAGAGATCGTCCCTCTTGTGGATCGAGTTTCTTCGTCGCCAGTTCCGAATCCGCCAGGCCGTTGTAGCCCGGATCGTTGCGAATCATTCATTCAGCTGAGCAATGTGACCAGAATCATGACCAACATCGAACGCCTGCGTGACGCGTTGACTGAACGAGACCTGGCAGCAGTCGTCATCAGTAATCTTCCAGCGATTTACTGGCTCACCGGATTCACGGGGAGCTTCGGGTTGGCCATTATCACTCGCGAATCCGGCATCTTGCTTACCGACAGCCGGTACACCATTCAAGCGGGCGAGCAATGTCAGGAATTGCCTGTCGACTCGTTTCGCAGTCCGATGAAGGCCGAGGACTTTCTCGCGGAACATGTCACTCGCCTTGGCATCTCCAGACTGATGTTTGATCGAAATCACGTGACGGTGGCCACACTCGAAAAGTGGACAGGTGCATTGTCCGGAGTTGAACTGGTCCCAGGTGAGGATCCGATCGACGATCTGCGAACGATCAAGTCGGCTGACGAAGTCGCCAGAGTCCGTCACTGCTGCGGCATCTCAGACAAGGCACTCGAACACCTGCTGACTCTGATTCGTCCGGGCGTTTCTGAACTGGAATTGCTGTGGGCGTTTCAGGATTTTCTGCGACGACACTCTGCGACTTCGGCTTTCGATCCGATCATCGTCAGCGGAGCAAGGACAGCTCGACCGCACGGTAACCCCAGTGAAAAAAAACTCGAAAAGGGTGACTTCATCACGTTTGATCTGGGCGCGAGGGTCGACGGTTACAACAGCGACATCACGCGAACCGTAGTGCTGGGACCGGCGTCCGATCGGCAACGGGACACGTACGCACAACTGTTGAAAGCTCAATGTGCCTGTATTGACGCCATGAAGCCGGGAGTCAATGGGAAGGACGTGGACGCACTTGCTCGAACGATTCTCGATGAGAAGCATTTGGCACAACACTTTGGACATGGTCTGGGACATGGTCTGGGAGCACTGGTCCACGATACCGGTCGGCTGTCCTCGGTGGTGGATCAGGAGATCAGCGTCGGCCAAATCTGGACGATTGAACCAGGTGTCTACATTGAAGGCTTCGGGGGAATGCGAATTGAAGACGACATTGTCATCACTGGAAGTGGCTGTGACGTTCTGACAGCGTTTCCGAAACACCTGATCGAGATCGACTGCTGAGTCCGAACTTGCGATTGAGTCGGGATCTGACGAGCTCGAAAAACGTCCCTTATTACGTACCGTCCTCCGTTTTAGTCGGGATCGCCATGCCACGTCTCGGAGTCAACATCGACCACATTGCGACCGTTCGGCAGGCTCGATTGACCATCGAGCCGGATCCCGTCTGGGCAGCCTCACTGGCAGAACTGGGCGGAGCCGACGGGATCACGATTCACCTTCGCGAAGATCGCCGTCACATCCAGGATCGCGATGTGCGAATTCTCCGTGACACAGTTCAAGTGAAGTTGAATCTGGAAATGGCGACTGCGGAAGAAATCGTGCAGATCGCTTTGCAGACGAAGCCGGGCCAGGTCACTCTGGTTCCTGAAAAGCGGCTGGAAGTCACGACCGAAGGTGGCCTCGATGTGATCGGAAATCGTGAGCGAGTCGGAGCGGTCGTGAAGCAGTTGCAGGATGCTGGGATCGAAGTCAGTCTGTTTATCGATCCAGACGTCAATCAGATTGAAGTGTCCAGGGAGTTGGGCGTATCGGCAGTCGAGCTTCACACCGGTTGCTTTGCTGACGCAGAGTCAGAGTCGGAACAGGACCACGAACTGCGAAAACTTCAGGTAGCCGGTGCTGCGGTGATTGAGCGAGGGATGCTACTGCACATGGGGCACGGATTGACGTACCGAAATGTGACTCCGGTAGCCCGGATCAAAGGCACGTGCGAGTTGAATATCGGTCACAGCATTATCGCACGAGCAGTTCTGGTCGGTCTCGAACGAGCGGTCCGCGAAATGAAACAGCTTGTCAGTGTTTGAACGCCAGCGTCTGCATTCACAGACCCTGATCGTCAGCGAATCATCTGCCCGGCGCAACTGGTCCCGAACCACAGTCTTGAGCGGCTTGACTGATAGCACAGTCGTAGTCGGGGCGTGGAATTCAGACTCTCGGCTGTTTGCCTGTCGAATTGAATTCTTCTCGTGATATCATCGTTTCAGACGTAACGTCGCGGAGGGGCTCGTCGCAGTCCCGTTACAGCGATTTCGGTCGCCCGGTATTGTTCCGCTTTCTGGCTTCAAAGCCTGGATGGCGTGTTTGATCCGTTCGGATTGAGTTCCTGTCTGTTGAGTCTTCAGAATTACTGCGTCGAGGATTTTCCTGATGTCCCAGTTGGTTGAACAGATGCATCCAGATGTCAATCCGCAAGTCAGTGCAGTCAGCAATGAGTTCGACTATCGCCCCGTGCCGCCGCTGGCCGCGGTAACTGCGGTTCTAGGCATATTCTCTCTTGGGTCGCTGATTACTGAATTTGCAATTCCGTTTGCGCTGCTGGGAGTGGCACTTGGCGTCGTCGCGTCACGGCAGATTTCGCATTCCAGAGGTGAATTCAGTGGCCTGTGGCTTGCTCGGGGCGGGCTGGTGATGTGTGTCGTATGCCTTTTCGCGGGTTCAGCATTACATGCATATCTCTACGCGACGGAAGTTCCTGAGGGTTACACCCGGCTCAGCTTTGTGACTGACATTGCAAAGAAGGGTTTCGCTGTCCATGACGGACGGCAGGCTTACCATCCGGACGTCAAGGCACTTGAGGGTCAGAAGATTTTTCTCAAAGGATACATGTACCCCGACGGTCGAATGGATGGCATCCGCCAATTCATTCTTTGCAAAGACAGCGGCGAGTGTTGCTTTGGTGGGAAGCCTGAATTGACCGATATGATCTTTATCGATATTCCTGAGGGTGTTCCGTCGGCGACATATTTCGATGGGATGGTCGCGATTGCCGGAAAGTTCGTGCTGGGCGATCTTCGTCGGGCCGGCGAACTCAGGCCTGCTTACAAAATCGAGGCGACTCATTTCGGAGTCGCCAGAAAGTTGTACTGAGCCATGGTGCAGACTCGGCTTGCGTTTGGGCGGGATGTGGCAACTCTGGTGGTTGTGTCGACTTTGTTGACTGGCTGCATGGGGTCAATTGAATCCGGCGACTATGAAGTAGTCCTCGACCAGCCAGACGCTTCAGTGTCGGAACCGGTTGCAGTGGGCATGCCTGCTAGCTCTGTCAATCCGCTCGACTCCAGGACTTCGCCGGTTGAAGTCAATCTGCCATCCGTCAACGAGCTGCCCCCTGAGGTCGTGTCCGGGAGGCCAGACGAGCCAGTGGCCACCAGCGATACCGCTCTGGCGCCAGCTCTAGATAAGGGCGTGGTGGTTGACGGTGCTTCCGGCACTCAAATCGCCAGGCTTCCGACTGAATTGGCCTCGGCCAATGCACCAGAAACGAAGGGGCCGCAGGGCGAGGCGGATACCAAACCGTCGACACCGCCGCCGCCTCGCGTTGTCAAGCTGCTGATTCCGGAAAAGACATTTGTTGCAGAGGGCACCGAGAAGGCGCTTCGAGTCAGCTTTGACGACTTTGATCTGCTCAAAGTGCTGAACATGGACCCCGTCACCGAAGATGCGCCGTCGCGGATGCCAAAGTGGCTGAAGCAGCTCGATGGAAAGCGGATTCGCGTTCGAGGCTTCATGTATCCTCCGTTTGAAGAAACCGGAATCCGAGGATTCACTCTCGCCAGAGATAACCAGATTTGCTGCTTCGGTCGAAATCCACTGGTGTACGACCTGGTCGACATCTTCATGCGGAGTGGTGAAACAACTGAGTACATTCAGAATCGACCGTTTGATGTCATCGGAGTCTTTCACATCGGCGATTCAATAATTCCAGGCGAGCTTTACTCGATGGACGACGCCATTGTGATTGATCGATAATGCCGTCGTCCTGTCGGCTGCAGTTGCTGGCAGGCTGCAGACGAAGTGTGACACTGGCTCCGCCGGTGTATTCTTGAGAGCAAAACAGGACATCAGATATCGAAGCACCGGTCGACGACAGTACTGATCCCTCAGTTCAAACGACGACTCGAACATCGAGCTGTCTGACCGGTGTTGTTGCACAATTAACTCCAGCAGGAGATCAGATCATGGTCGAAGCATGGCGATTCAAAACGGCGATAGCGATTGCGGCAGTTTTGATGACGACAGTGGCTGCCTCAGCCGCCCGGTGTTGCCCGTTCTGTTCTGCGCCGTCGCTGACGATGGCTGAGCAGCTTGCCCAGGCGGACGCGGCCGTGCTCGTTCAGTGGGTCGGTGGCACGAAGGCAACGGACAAGTCCGCTGGCGAGACTGTCTACGAGATTCGCCAGATTGTCCGAAATCATAAGGGCGAACTGAAAATCGAGGATCGCGTGACACTGCCTCGATATCGTGAGAGCAAGGTCGGCGATCTCTTTCTGCTGGTCGGCAGCAAGGGAGCCAGCATCGAATGGGGCAGCCCACTGGAAGTTACTGAGACATCCTTCAACTACGTGGCTCAGGCTCCCTCGCCCGAAGTGCCAGTCAGTAAGAGACTCGTTTACTATGTCAGGTTTCTGGAATACCCGGACCAGATGATCGCCAACGATGCCTATGGCGAATTCGCAAACGCTCCCTACGCGGACATCACACAACTTTCGGACAAATTGCCAAGAGAAAAAATCCGAGGTTGGATCACAAACCCGCAGACGCCTGCGACTCGAATGGGTCTGTACGGTCTGCTGATTGGCCTGTGCGGAACGGAAGAAGACGCCGGAGTTCTGGAAGCAAAGATCCTGGAAAAGACGGACGATTTCCGACTCGGCATCGACGGATTGATGTCAGGCTATCTCCTGTTGCGCGGCGAGAAAGGATTGTCGGTTCTGGACAATGAGAAGCTGAAGAATCGAGACGTACCGTTCAGCGAAACTTATGCCGCCATGCAGGCGCTGCGTTTCATGGAGCGTTACTCCGAAGGCCGCATCGAAAAGGCACGGCTTCGAGAATCCATGCGGATTCTGCTCGAGCGGCCTGAACTGGCTGATCTGGTGATCGCTGACCTGGCTCGCTGGAAAGACTGGGGAATTCAGGATCGACTGATGGACATCTACGTTTCGTCAATTACCAACGTTCCGGTGACCGATGAAAATCAGGCAGAAGTTACCGAACTGAAAGCGAAAGCCAGCAAACTGGTTGATGGCAAGTTTGCGGTGACACTCGACGAGAAAACCGCAGAGGCTTTCAGTGTTCCGTCGATCAAACGAGCCATCGTTCGTTACATGCTGGTCAGTTCAAAAGACCTGCCTGACGACGCGACGAGCGGCGAGGACTCGGTCATACCGGAGTACGTCTCCAAAGGCCGCAGCTACGTTGAGATCCTCCGGGAACTCGATCCTAAGACGGTTTCCCAGGCCGAGCGTTTCTTCTTCCTGAAGTAGCGACTCAAATAGCGAATAGTGAATGGAAACCAGCATTCCACTGGACCTTGCCTCCAGACTCTGGCCGGTGGGGTTGCATTCTCGCTGCACGTTTGCAAGAGGGAGTTGTTCATGAAACTGTCAGTCATCGTTCCAGTGTTGAATGAGTCTGAGAGCCTGTTGGAACTTACTCAGCAGGTCATTTCGACTTGCGAGAAGAATGGAATTTCGTTTGAGATCGTCTTCGTTGATGACGGCTCGACAGACGGTTCATGGTCGGTCGTCAGTGCGGTTTCGAAGTCGGATGATCGTGTTTCAGGAATCAGGTTTCGTCGAAACTTTGGCAAAGCCGCCGCGTTGACCAGCGGCATGAGAGCCGCCGACGGCGAATACATCATGATGATGGACGCCGACCTGCAGGATGATCCTGCAGAGATTCCAAAATTTATCGCGAAGCTCGACGAAGGTTTCGACGTCGTCAACGGCTGGAAGCAGCGGAGGCTTGACCCGTGGCACAAGGTGTACCCGAGCAAGGTCTTCAACTGGATGATCGGTCGTCTGACGGGTTTGTGGCTACACGACCACAACTGTGGCTTGAAGCTGTTTCGGCGCGAGGTGACTCACGAAATTCGGCTTTACGGAGAGCTGCACCGATTTATTCCCGTGCTGGCGCACGCTCGTGGGTTTCGGGTCTCGGAGTTGACGGTCAATCATCGCGAGCGGCAGTTTGGACATTCGAAGTACGGCGTCAAACGATTTCTTCGAGGATTCCTCGACCTGCTGACGGTCAAGTTTCTGACTGGATACGGAAATCGTCCACAGCATCTGATGGGTGGAATCGGGCTCACCCTGTTCGGGCTGGGGTCGCTTGGCCTTGGATGGCTGACGTGCGTCTGGATGGTGACCAATATCTTTGGAGCCGAATTCGGTCCGATTGGCAGTCGCCCTCTGTTGCACTATTCAGTGGCGGCATTGCTCCTGGGTGCGCAGGCGATTTCGCTAGGGTTTATTGCCGAACTCCTGGTTTCGTACACCGGACGAGACGTCGACACTTACAGCATCGCGGAACGCACTGAGCCAGGTTCTCGAAACCGCGAAACTCTTAAGGTCTAGCGGATGGCTGCTTTGCCTGTAGCAATGCAAGCGGCAACAATCTCGACTATACGTGCGGTCGC
>JAQBWV010000012.1 GCA_027624335.1 Planctomycetota bacterium | reverse complement strand
CCGCTCACGGAATCCACGGTCACGATCGCGAACGATGACCAATCACAGATCACGATCGGCGACGTGCAGTCGTTCGAAGGAATCGGCGTCACGACGGAGCTGGAATTCACGGTCACGTTGGTCACTGCCGTGGACATCCCCGTCACCGTGGACTTCGCGACGCAATCGCAATCCGCCACCGCCAACGACGATTTCAATTCTGCCGCCGGAACGCTGACATTCTTGGGAGTTGCCGGTGAACCCCAGACCGTCACCGTGCAAGTGAACCCCGACAACGTCAACGAATCGCCGGAAACCTTCCGGGTGGAACTGTCAAATCTCCAGTCATCGAGTCGGGCCGTTAGTCTCGCCGACAGCTTCGCCACGGGGACGATCGAGGACTTCCCGCAACTGTCGCTCGCCGGTGACGTCGTGGTGTCCGAGACCGACGCTGGGTCGACGATCGCCACGGTGACGTTGGTCTTGAATCAGCCTCGGCCCGAAGACATCACCGTCACCGTGCAATCCAGCAACGGCAGCGCGACGACCGGCAGCGACTTCACGGCAGTCAGCCAAACACTGACGATCCCCGCCGGCTCGACGTTCGCCGATCTCGATGTCGTGATTCTCGGCGATGAAACCGTGGAACTCGACGAGCAATTCACCGTCACCTTTAGCGATCCGCAGACGACAGGCACCGTCCCGCAACTGATTGTCGAACCACTGACGGCGACGATCACGATTTCCAATGACGATGTAGCGGTGATCTCTTTGCTGAGCCTCGATCCGATCGCGGAAGGTGCCGTGGGCGAGTCGCAACAAGTTTCGCTGGTCGTCAGCGTGGATCGAGCCGTCGACACCGCGTTCACTGTGGACTTCCAGTCAATCGCGGATACGGCCACGGCCGATGTGGACTTCAATGCGGCGAGCGGCACGCTGTCGTTCTCCGGAACAGCGGGCGAGCAGCAGACGATCACCGTCACGCTCGTCGGCGACGCCCTTGTGGAACTCGACGAAATCTTCCACATCGCGTTGTCGAACATCACGACATCCAACCGTTCCGTGCAGTTTGCCGTCGATGAATTCAACCAGCCGATCACGGATGCCGTCGCGACGATCAACAACGACGACCAGGCAACACTCAGCATCAATGATGTCTCGGCGTCGGAAGGTCGCGGCGTCGTCACCACGTTCACCTTCACGGTCACACTCGACGCCGCGGTCGATTCGCCGGTGACTGTTGACTTCGCCACGCGTGCCGACACGGCGACCGCCGACGCGGATTACGTCACCACCACCGGCACGTTGAACTTCGCGGGCACGATCAGCGAACAACAAACACTCACGGTCACCGTGAACCCGGACGCCTTGACCGAGGCTCCTGAAACGTTCTTCGTGGACTTGGTCAACGTCCAAGCCACCGGTCGACCGGTCACACTCGCTGACGACATGGGCACGGGCACCATTGCGGACGCCAACGGTTTTATCGTGACTGCCGCGAGTTACGGTGGCGGGCCGGTCGTACGAATTCTCAACAAGGAAACCCGCGAACTTGCGCACGAATTCCTCGCGTACGACATCAACTTCATCGGCGGCGTGCGACTCGCCACGGCGGACGTGAACGGAGACGGCGTCCGCGACATCATCACCGCAGCCGGTCCCACTGGCGGCCCGCACATCCGAGTCTTCGACGGCGGCACGGCAGCGACGCTGTACAGCTTCTTTGCGTACGACATCGCGTTTCGCGGCGGCGTGTGGGTGGCATCGGGCGATGTGGACGGCGACGGGCGATCCGACATCATCACCGGAGCGGACTCGTCCGGCGGCCCGCACGTGAAGGTGTTCAGCGGCGCCACGGGAGCCGTCCTCCGCGAATTCATGGCGTATGACATCGGCTTCACCGGCGGTGTCCGAGTCGCTTCCGGCGATGTCAACGGCAACGGTTTCGACGACATCATCACCGCCGCCGGTCCCACGGGTGGTCCGCACGTGAAAGTCTTCGATGGCCAAACGGGAACGGTGATCCAAAGCTACTTCGCATACGGCAAGGACTTCCGAGGCGGAGTTTCCGTGACGACCGCGGACTTCAACGGCGATGGACTCGCAGAAATCGTCACAGCACCCGGCGGAGACATGAGGTCCGAAGTCCGAGTCTTCACCGCATTGAACGAGACGCCGTCGTTCAGTTTCCTCGCCTACGAGTCATCGTTCACGGGCGGAGTGACACTTTCGGTGGCGGACGTGAACGGCGACGGCGTAAACGACATCCTGACGGGAACTACCTACGGCCATTCGCGAATCCGCGCCTTCAGCGGCACCGATCAAGGCGTGGTCTTCGATCGCTGCGCATTCCCCATCGATCATTTCGGTGGCGGCACAATCGTCGGCGGCGACGTGACCACGATCCCCGGCGAGTTGCTCGCGACGGGGCTGGCCTCGGATCTGTAGAAAGCCGCGCCGAATCAATCGGGTAAAGTCGAGCCGAGACCTCGCACGTTGCCATCAAGCTCATGGCGATCGCGCGAGAGCCGATTCCGATTTACCGGAATCAACCTTGCTCGCGCCTATTCCACCTTCTTAGGTTGGAATGTTGCCGCGCATCACCGATTCTGATTCATTGAGGAAACCGTATTTCTACTATACCGTGAGGGCGATGACGAGGTTGTGCAAGGCACAGTCTGCGGGGCAGAACACTATTCTCGTCTATTCGACGACTTACTCGGAATCTCACTTACGACCCAATGCATCAACATCGCTCCGCTAAAAGTCATGATCTCGCAGCGGGAATGCATTTCCGATCTGATCACTGTCTCCGATCCACTTCATCACCTCGTGGTTATTGGCCGTCCGAGCTGTTTGGCAAGCAGTCATTCGACGGTCGAGGAGATGCTTCAGTCAGCGCTGCCTCTCGACAACCCGTTGGAGAATCTCGCAAAACGACTACAGGGTGATTTTGTCGCAATTCACGTCGACCGCAAGACTCTGACATGGGAAGTCCGATCCGACGGGCTCGGCATGGGTCGTCTCTTCGCCCACAAAGTTGGCGGGCAGTTTCTCCTCAGCGACTCCGTCTTTGCGATCGCGTCGTGCTTTCCATTGCCGCTCGATGAAGTCTATTGCTGCATGCTGGATATCAGCGAAGTGGTGTGGGGTAACAAGACGCTGTATTCCGGCGTGTCGGTGATCGAAATGGGCGAGTCCGTGGTGGGGGACCGCAATTCATCGCGTCTGACTCGCGTGTGGCATTTTGCGGATACCGACGGTCCCGAACCCTCCGTTTCAGACATCGTCGAGGCCTATGGGGACGCGTTCATTCCGAGACTCTCCACCCTCAACAAGCTGCACCACTGCATGACCGGCGGCGTCGACTCGCGCGCACTGCTCAGCATGTTGATGTATCACGGCATCGAGCCGTCATTGTTTTTTGCGCGAACCGTCAAGGCCGACTGCGACATTGCCTATCACGTTGCCAACGAACTCTGTTTGGATTGCTACACCACCGGCAAGCATTATCACCTCGGCCGCGAACAGACTCCAACACGATCGTTAATGGCCGAGTTGTTGCTGACCGAGGGGCACACGCGAGCTGTGTTCGGAGTTCGCGACTACCGCTGTGTCGTCGGACCCAATGAGTCGATTTGTTTGGGGTCGTTTAGCGAAGGACTTCTACGGAGCATTTGGGGGATCGCCCATGCCGGCATGGTCTTCCCGACGACCAAGAAAATCATCGACCGGCTCTTGAGGTTCGGTGGAATTCGCTTCAATCGACTCGAGTACGTGCATTGCCGGTCGCGTCTTGCGGGAGACGCATTAGAATACATCCGAGCCAGCCTGGAACATCAAGCTGAATGCTATAGCTCGAAAGATGCTCTCAAGCAGCCCCATTATTTCTTCTTGCGAAACCGGGGTGCCCGCCACCACGCTCAACTGTTGTCGGGGTTCAATCGCATTAGCCAAGCCGAAGTGCCATGCTCTTATCTGTCGGGGGCCTGCACTGCGTGGAGACTTCCATCGACTGCGTATAAGAACGTGAAGACCTGCCGTCATGTCATCGCACACTGTGATCCGCGGTTGTCCACGTTTCCATTTGCCGACGGAAGTCCGGCTACCGAAAACTTGTCGCTGCTGGGCCGCGGAAAGATGCTGCTCAACCGAAAGCTTAAGAAGGTCGTTGTTCAGTTTTACCGTAAAACGATGAAGCGGTCGATGGGCGGTGCCGCCACAATGCATTCCGAAACTGTCAAGAAGCGAGCCGTTCCGTTTTGGGACGTGTTGCCTGCTTGGATGTTGGAAGACTCCGAGCGCCGAACGCTGGAACTCTTCCGTACGATTCCGCGCGATATCGAATCACGCACGGCCTGGCTGCAAAACGGTCACATGAAGACAGTCGCGACACTCGAATTCGCCGCGCGCGTGCATGAGGGCGCCTTCAATTAATTCTCGCCGTAACGGAGCGAGCAAATGTGCTCTTACCCGATCCACTGAGACCTATCGGAACTACGAGCGACGCTTGGGGAATTTTGATTTGCACTATTCAGCCCGTACTCGTCGAACCAGTTCGCGAAAGGTCTTTCGCAGTGACTTGTGAAGGAATCTTGCAAACGAACTGTCCAGATTGCGAATGTCGATCAGTTCGACAACATCCGCAAAGTCCTTGTGCGTGCGTCGAACATTGGCCGAACCGCAAGCCAGCTTCATCTCGATAAGCCGCGAAAGCCGCACGACTGTCAGCCCCTCAATCGTCTCCACGTTGCTGTCGCCAACGGGTTCGGGAATTCTGACCTCGAGGCCTCGCCCGGCACTCTCACCCGCCATGAGAAACTGAACGGCAATGCCGTTGTTCGACCGAAACTCGGCGGCCACCGGGTGCCATTCGAGACCCGCGTCCCGCAGCACCTCGCGGATTCGTTCGGAATCTTCACTTTGGACGATCAGATCGAGGTCGACGGTGTTTCGCTGGTAGCCATGCAGGCACGCGGCCACACCGCCGCACACCGAGTACGCGATTCCCGCTTCTCGCAATGCTCTGTCGCACAGCGCAGCAGTCTCCCACAAGGTTTCGTTGCCCAGCATCGAATAGGCTCGCTGTGCGGAGATCATGGCATGATTGCTTTCCGTGGCGATCATTGTATCAGACTGCTCAACGAACACTGAGTCGAATTCGTACCAGCAAATCGTTCAAGGCTGCCTTGCCGCTCGGCGCTTCCGGCAACGCTGATTTCTCTGAAGCCGCTTCCAAGTCGCAGACCAGCCGCTCGTATTCTTTTTCGTGAAACGCCATGTCAGCTTCGGGCAGGTTGCCCTTCTCGGGACCAGCCAGCTTGCGCTCGATAAGTTTATCGATGTACGACAATCGTGCCGTCTCGTTGAGAGTCCGCAGATTGGCCTCGATCTCGCCGCTTCGCATCAGGTGAATGCCGGTCAGCAGCACTCGGTAGACGTAGAGCAACGGCTTGACTCGTGGCGGGTCTTCCTTCTGAAACAGCTTCCACTGGGTGGCGGCAAATCCGAGATAATGATGTGCGTGATGCCGGGTGATGCAGTCGGCGGCGATCGCTTTGAGTTCGTCGTGCTCGGGCGTCGTGTGGACGATCAGCGGTGAGAAGACCTGCTCCAACACATAGCCATTCTTCTTCAGTATGAGGCCAAAGAACTTCTTGGCATCGTGGGTGACCAGATCGATTTCCATCCCATCGTAAATGCCTTCCTTCTCGACCGTCTCCTGACCAACATCGAGACCGACAACGTGCTCCAACGGCAGTTGGTGGACGCCACGCAGGTCAAAGTCCGAATCTGGTGACGGAAATCCATAAAGATGCGCACCGCTGATCGTGGCGAACATCAGCGGATACGGATGCCCTTCGACGTGAGTCATCAGTTTGTCGTAGTCGATCATGGCAGCGCCTCTTCCAACGCCAGTCTCCGTGGCATGCACGAATGCTTTGAATGTTCGATCGCGTCCACCGCTCGGGACGAGCTTCCACTTCAGCCGTTTCGCACGAGCCGCTTGCTTTTGCCTCCCGTGCGAGGGTGATCTGTTCCTTTTCCGGGTGAGATGCCAGCCACCCCGCTCCCTTGGACAGCAGCTTCTCCAGTTCGTCTTCACCGACGAAGTAGTGTTTGTCGTTGTCGAACACGGGAATGAGGACGTAAAGGTGCGTCAGCAACTCCGACAGCGTTCTCGTAGCACTGATACTGACGGAAAAATACGGACTCTCGCCCCATTCTGGAAACTGCTCATCAAGTGTGTGACGTGTGGCTGCGACGGTGTAGCCCAGTGGTTCAAAGACCTGCCGCAAGAACTCATCGCCGCCCTTCACACGAAGCACATCGATGCGAGCCACCAGCGGAATCGGCGTGGCGACCAACTCAGGTCGATCCTTGCAGCGGCCACCGAGTGCCGTGCCATAGACCTGCGAGATCGCCACGCTCATGAACGACGAAGCGACATAGGGCCGGTCGTTGACGTAGTGTCCCAGTAGAAAACTCTGGTTTCGCTTCTTCCCTCGCACTATCCCAACCGGGTCCACTTCCAGCAGCAGGGAAGCCGAGCACCGGTTCATGGTGACTTCAGGATAGAAGACGTGAACGTTGCCAAAGCTGAGATCGAAACTCTGAAACCGATCCGGGTGCTTGTGCAGCAGGTATCCGAGTTCCGTTGCCGGATTGTGAGTGGTTGAAATCGTAAGAAGCATTGCCCGCTGCGTCCTTGTCGAAGTGCCTCGAAACTATTGCCATATGAGGTGTCCCATCCTCGGCACTAATTCGTCCTGTTACCGATGTGAACCGGTGAGTGAATTCTGAACACGACACCGCAAATGTCCAGTCGGTTCATATCGAACTGAAGATGCCAGAGTCAGCACGAGCACCGAAACCGAAGTGTTCACAATGACAACATTGAAGTGAATCCGAATCGCACATCGACACTGAGACCAACATGCTTCCTCCCTTAGGACGATTGCCGAATAGGACATGCGCCGCAGGAAAACTGCCACGGCGAACGAAGAACCGGATCGTGCCCCGCTGATTCCTATTGATGGCCTTGGCCTTTCGTCGGTCGAGTCCGAAGACAGGAGCTGGTTCGACGGTGACGTGTCGCTTGTTGGGGTTTCCGGTCAGTCGCACACCTCATGATGCGGCCTCCGAGGAAGCGGCTAATCACATGAGTCGCACTGTTGCCGGGGACGGAGACGCTGGTGAATCGTGGGATGCCTTTGACTTCGCCGAATACGTCTTTCAGGGCGTCTTTGATTCCGGCACGGATTCCCGTGTCGCCGTTGAGCTTCCGCGGGGTGCTGTCGAAGCGGAACTCACCGCCGAACCAGGCGAGATCGCTGGCGTTGATGCCTGCTCCAGTCTGGCATTTCAGATAGTTCTTGCTGTCACCTGGGCCCGTCCGAATCACAGAATTCCGTCGTTTCCAACGCGAATCGACCGACCGCATTGCCGCTGACCATCGTGAATCGACAGCAATCTCATGGTTGGTGTGGCAGCAGTGATCGTGATCCGTGCTGGTGGCGATCTTTGGTCTCTGTGCTACGATCCCCAGTCGAAATCTTTCTTGCTGGAAATGGTCTTTCGGAGGTGCCTGCCGTGTTGCCGCGAGTTGCTTTTCTGATCGCCTTGTTAACAACCTACTCCCTGCATGCGGACGACGGATTTGTCAGCCTGTTCAACGGAGAAGACCTGACGGGCTGGGCTGGTGATGACGAACTCTGGTCGGTCGAAGACGGCTGCATCACGGGCCAGACAAAGGGCAAAGACCATCTCGAGTACAACAAGTTTCTGATCTGGAATGGCGTTGTCGGCGACTTCGAATTTCGTTGCGAGTTCCGGCTCGAAGGAAACAACAACTCCGGCGTGCAGTACCGGTCGAAGCACGACAAGTCGAGAGGCGACTGGGTCGTCGTTGGCTACCAGGCGGACATTCACGCAAAGCCCGAATTCACTGGCATGCTGTACGACGAAAAGGGTCGCGGCATCATCGCGAAGCGCGGTGAGAAAGTGGTTGTCGCAGCGGATGGCACGAAAACTGCCACCAGACTGGACGACAAAGTCAAAGGCATTGATCTGTCGGCGTGGCACGAGTTGGCGATCATCGCTCGGGGCAACCGCCTGATTCACAAGATCGACGGAGTGGTCGCTGTCGACATCACCGACAACCAGGCATCAGCACGCGAAATGGAAGGTGTTCTGGCGTTTCAGGTTCATCGTGGTGAAGCGATGAAGGCTCAGTTTCGAAACGTTCGGCTGAAGAAGAACGGCTCCGACAAGGACTCGGCAAGCGAAAAGCCGGATGCGAAGAACACAACGAAAAAGAGGCCCGCCCGAAAGACACCGGCGAAACTCTCAAAAGCAGAAGCCGTTACGCCCAACTGGATTTGGCACTCTGTAGATGGAAAGCCCGCTGAACGGGTCTACTTCCGGAAGGAAGTGAGTTCGAGTGGTGTTGGGGCGGCACGCCTTTATGCCGCTAGTGATAGCTCGATGAAAATCTATGTTGATGGGAAGCTTTTGATTGAGCACGAGAACCCAGCGAAACCAGTTTTCGTCGACATCTCAGATGAGCTGGACCTCGACTCGCCGCAGAAGGAGCACGTGATCGTCGTTGAGGCAACCGGCGGTAAGAATTCCGCTGGACTGCTGGTCAAACTGGATTTCGAGTCCGGCTGGCGGGACGCGTGGTCGATTGTCACGGATGATTCCTGGCTGGTCTCAGCACAGGCTGCGAAGGGCTGGAAGGAAGTCGGCTTCAAGCCGGGCAAAGGCTGGCAGAAGCCGGAGATCGTCGCGGTACTCGGCGGCGGTCCGTGGGCCACGACGATTAATGCCGTGACTCTGGCGGCAGCGGCTCCGTTGAAAGAGCCGACCGCGACTCCGGTCGAGTCGCTCAAGGTGGCGAAGGGTTTTGAGGTTGAGCTGCTGTATTCTGTCCCAAAAGACGAACAGGGTTCGTGGGTCAACATGTGCCACGATCCGAAGGGGCGACTGATTGTTTCGGATCAGTACGGCTCACTGTACCGCCTGACGCCGCCAGGAATTCTCGGCGCGGACGAGTTGACCGTTGAGAACATCAATGTCGACATCGGTGAAGCTCAGGGGCTGCTGTGGGCGTTCGACAGTCTGTATGTCAGTGTAAATCGCGGACAGAAATATCCCGGCGGGTTGTACCGCGTTCGCGACACCAACGGCGACGATCAGCTGGATTCGGTCGAGACGCTCCGAGCGCTGGACGGTTCGGGCGAACATGGACCTCACGCCTTGCTGCCGCACCCGGATGGTAAGTCGCTGGTCATCATCTGCGGCAATCGAACAGCGCTGACGGAGATTGATTCGAGTCGCGTTCCGCAGACGTGGGATGAAGATCTGCTGCTGCCGCGAGTTCAGGGACGGTTCATGCGTGGCACTCGGGCTCCCGGTGGGTACATCTGCAGGATTGATCCGGACGGGAAGGAGTGGGAGCTGCTGGCTACGGGATTCCGTAACGAATTTGATGGTGCCTACAACTCAGACGGAGAACTGTTCACGTACGACGCAGACATGGAATGGGACTTCAATCTACCCTGGTACCGACCGACTCGAATCTGTCATGCCATCAGCGGAGCCGAGTTTGGCTGGCGCAGCGGCGGCGGAAAGTGGCCGACATACTATCCCGACAGCGTTCCCGCCGTCGTCGATGTTGGTCCCGGATCACCCACCGGAGTGACTTTCGGATACGGAGCGAAGTTTCCAGCGAAGTATCAGAAGGCTCTGTTTGCCTGCGACTGGAGCTACGGAAAACTCTACGCCGTGCATCTGGCTCCCAAAGGAGCCACCTGGTCTGGAACACATGAAGAGTTCATTACGGGCACTCCGTTGCCACTGACCGATGCCATTATCAACCCGCACGATGGGGCCATGTATTTTCTGATTGGCGGTCGTAAGGTTCAGTCCGGGCTCTACAGAGTGACTTATACCGGCCCCGAATCGACGGCTGTGGCAGACGGTCACGACATTCGGGAAGCCGACGCTCGCGGACTTCGTCAGCAACTGGAGAAGCTGCACGCGGGTGATCACCCAGACGCGGTGAAGACGGCATGGCCTCATCTGGGCTCGTCGGACAGGTTTATCCGTTACGCGGCTCGCATCGCCATTGAACATCGACCGCTCGATGAATGGAAAGCGCAGGCACTCAAAGAGACCGATCCGCAAACGGCACTGTCGGCCTTGATGGCTCTGACGAGAAAGTTCCAGCGAACTGAAACAGGCATGGACCCGGATATTGATACTCCGATTCCGAACTGGCCCGCTCCGTCGGCAGCACAGCACTCATCAATTCGGCGAGCCGTGCTCGAATCACTGGACAGGTTCAACTGGTTGAAGCTGTCTGTTGATCAGAAGGTGCAGGTCTTAAGGGTTCTCACGCTGACGTTCCTGCGAATCGGCCCACCAGATGAGGATGAGCGGCAGAATCTCGTTGGACGGGGCGGCGCTGACTTCCCGACAGGAGCAAGCGAGCTCGATACGGAAATCGGTCAGTTGATGGTCTACCTGCAGACCCCCTACGCAGCGGCGCCCCTGGTCGAATCGCTCGAAAATGCTCCGACCCAGGAAGAGCAGATCCGGTATGCCGCCATGCTCCGACAACTGAAGACTGGTTGGAATGCCGACCTTCAGGAACGATACTTCCGCTGGTTCGTGCGGGCGTCGACTTATCGAGGGGGCGCCAGTTTCGCCACGTTTGTAGACAACATCCGATCGGAAGCGGTGGCGAATCTCAGTGACGAGGACAAGGTCCGCCTGAAGCCGATCCTAGAAGCGAAGCCAGAGAGTACCGCTCCGATATTCACAGCAAAGCCACGCCCGCTCGTCAAAGAGTGGACGATGCAGGAACTGATACCGCTCGTACAGACCGGCTTGAAGAATCGCGACTTTGACAAAGGCCGGCAGCTATTCGGAGCGGCTGCGTGTTTCGCGTGCCACCGGTTCGACAATCAGGGCGGAGCGGTCGGACCTGACCTGACGGTGCTTTCCGGACGGTTCAGCGCTCGCGATATTCTGGAGTCGATCGTCGAGCCCAGCAAACAGATCAGCGACCAGTATGAATCCGTGCAGATTGTGACAATGGACGGAAAGGTAGTTACCGGACGTATCATTAATCTCGCCGGTGACTCCTACCGGATTCAGACAAACATGCTGGATCCCGGAGCACTGGTTGGAGTCGACCGCAAGCAGATTGATGTGATGCTTCCCTCAAAGACATCGATGATGCCGAAGGGTCTACTGAATACTCTCTCGGAAGACGAGATTCGCGACCTGATGGCGTACCTGCTGTCTCGCGGAGATCGCTCTAACCCGATGTTCGAATAGCGTCTTCCACGACTACTGTGAATGCACGAATTCCGAGGTCAGGGCGGATTGCTCTTCACGACGGAAACTCGGCGGCTCGACGCCACGGCTGACTGAACCTCAGCACCGGCGGAGCAGGCGTGGGCAACAGCAATTCCGCTCGTATCAGCTCGGTCAGCCTTCGATTCACACCGATTCTGTTCTTCACTGAAATTCTTTCAGCTCGGACTAATTGTCGTACGCAGTTTGCGCCGATGACTGAAAGGATGCATCGCGCAAATTCTTCCTGGTCTCGTTCCGCTCGGGATTGTGGCAACATTCGGAATCGGTCACAGACCAACTGCCACACCTGCCGGTCGGTCCAGACCGAGAGTAAACTTTCAGCGAACCATCGAAATTTCTACCAAAGTCGACCCTCTGCCAGTTGCTGTCCAGATACCTGGTCGGATAAAAAAGTAACTCCAGCCTGCGTCAACGAAACTTCGGCATCACAAGCTAAAGAACATGGAAATTCAGCGTGCAGTCGCCACTCGCTTGTGGTTGCCATGGAAACGTCCAGCATCCAGTGGCCGCATCTGGATCGTTACTCAAGTCACCGGAAATAGTTGCTCGCTGCTGCTGAATACAGCTTCCGGGCGCTTCCGAGAGCGTCGGTAGATGACCTGCGAATCGAAAATTCCGCGAGTTCTGTGTTACGGTCGGGAGCCTGAAAAGGCCCGCGACTTTGCGGAGAAGTTGAAGGATCAGTACGAGGTCGTCTGTCCGGATTCTCTCGAAGACAGCCTCGAAGTCCTCAACGCCGGTGAGTTTTCAGGTTTGTTTCTGTGCGGCAGCGAGATGACGTCAGCGGGGTTGCTGCTCCAGGCTGGCGGTATCCTCCAGCAATTGCAGGATGGGTTCGCTCTGGTCGGACATCGCCGCGAGGTGCTGTGGCACAACGCTCGCCTGCTTCGGCTAACAAACAGCGAAGAATCCCACGTCGGACGAAGTTTCTACGAATGTTTCGGTACTCCAGAGATTCTCGGCCCGGACTTCTGCCCACTGAACACGGCATTCGGCATGGGCGAGACCGCTCGCAGCACCCTGAGAGTCGGCGACAAGACCTATTACGAGGTCGAAGCCACTCCCGTCTTTGACGGCGAAAGCGGGCACGCTGAGATCGCTCGATTTCTGATCGTCGTCGTGCGGGACGTTTCGACCGAGGTTCTGCAACGGCAGAAGCTTAATGCGATTTATCAGGCCGGCCTCGAACTGGGAGATCTCACTCCGCAGGAGTTGCTCGAGATGTCCGTCGCGGACCGAGTCGATCTGCTCAAGTCAAAGATCCTCCATTTCACACAGGATCTGCTTGAGTATGATACCGTCGAGATTCGCCTGCTTGATCGTAATACCAGACGTCTTGATCCGTTGCTCGCAGTCGGGATGAATGAAGAAGCCGGATCGCGAGTTCTGCACGCCAATCCTCAGGACAACGGTGTCACCGGCTTCGTCGCGGCAACCGGAAAAAGTTACCTCTGCGAAGACACGGCAAATGATCCGCTCTACATCCTGGGAGCTGCTGAAGCACGCAGTTCGCTGACCGTGCCGTTGATGCTGCATGACGAGGTGTTTGGCACGTTCAATGTGGAAAGCCCTCGCAAAAGAGCGTTCTGCGAGAACGATCTGCAATTCCTCGAGCTGTTCGCCCGGGAAATCGCCGTCGCTCTGAATACCCTCGAATTACTCGCTGTCGAAAAAATATCGACGGCAAATGAGAGCACTGAGTTGATCCTGCGGGAGGTCGCTGAACCGGTCGACGAAATCATACAGGACGCCACCTGGCTTCTTGAAAACACACTGGGAGCTGACTCTGGCGTCACCGACCGGATACGCGACGTATTGAAACGCACTCGCGACATCAAGCAACTTATTCAACGAGTCGGAACGAACATCAGACCCCGCTCTGGCACTTCGGCGATGCCGGATTCCGAGATCCGACCACTCATGAACCACAAGCGAGTACTGGTCGTGGACGGTGATGACGACGTCAGGCGAGCGGCTCATCAGCTGCTCCGCCGATTCGGGTGCGACGTCGAGACCGCTCATAACGGCGAAGAGTGTTTTCTTCTGGCACGGTCGTATCACTATGACGCGGTGTTGTCGGACATTCGATTGTCAGACTTCAAGGGTCATGAAGTGTTCAATAAGCTGAAGCAGATTGACCCGCACCTCCCAGTCATCCTGATGACTGGATACGGATACGACCCTGGCCATTCGATAGTGAAAGCTCGCCAGGCAGGCTGCAAAGCAGTCCTCTTCAAACCGTTCAGAGTCGATCAGTTGGTAACCGAGCTCGAAAAAGCATTCGCCTCTCCCGCTGACCTTGCTGGGCAGTCCGGTTAGCAGCCCGATGGCCGTTGCTATGCTACGCGACGGCAGCATTCTGATCGCGTCGAGGCATGTCAGAACGCGTTTCTACCGCGAGCAGGATCGAGTCGCAAATGCCTCACAACTGGCCTCGCGTGATAAGAGTGAATGACTTGTGTCGGATAATGGTGCTCTCACTCGACGAAAAAACCCGGAAGCAGCAGGTCCCAGGGGGGCACGGGACTCCGACTACTTCCGGGCGGCGATTGGCAATTAACCATCGGGGCGGGACATTAGTCAGGACGCTCAAATCGAGTCAACATTACTTGCCATGGCCGAACGAAACACACGTACAAGAACGCTCAAGTTTGCACATGTATCGCCATTACGACATATGTGTCAGCGGCCTCGCACCAGTCGGTATCACAGCGTTGCGAGATTACGAACCCACTCAAAGCATTCGGTAGCCGGACAAACAACACATGACGGCACCATACTACAAACTGGTCAAATCGCTGCGTCAGACGTTTCCGCAGCCGGTTTCTGACCGGGTGCATGATGCGTATTTCGTGTTTTCGATCATGCGGGCACTGGACCAGGTCGACGCGATGAAATCGGTCTCGCCGATCCTCGGCAGTCCGCAGGAGCTGGACTTCGATGCCGCGCGGCTGGCACGCATCGCGCCCGGAATGCAATCTCTGGAAGAGGTCACGACGCAACTGGTTGACCATCTGTCGGGCATCTTCGTGTGGGGGCACCCGCGGGCTCAGATCAATGTTATTCCGCCGCCGGCCATCGCGGGAATCATCGGAGCGCTGCTTCCGTCGATCTACAATCCGAATCTGGCCAGTGAGGAATCGTCGCGACAGGTTGCGCTTTCCGAGGTTGAAGTGTCGGCGATGATTTCCGACCTTGTCGGTTACGCCCCGGCGCACTCTCAGGGAGTCTTCACCTTCGGAGGCACCGGTACGCTGCTTTACGCCGCTCGAATCGGTCTTGAAAAAGCCTGTCCCGGCTCGATGAAGAGCGGCATTCGGGAGCCGGCTGTCATCATCGCGTCCGACTGCGCTCACTACGCCTGCAGAACGGTCGCCGGCTGGATGGGACTCGGCGAAGATAGTGTCATCGAAGTTCCCAGCTCCGCCGAAAACGATGTCCGTACGTGCCTGCTGGAAACGATGTGCCGGGACGCTCTCAAGGCCGGTCGCAGGATCGCCATGATTGTGGCAACGATGGGAACGACTGACGCGTTCGGCCTCGATGACCTGGCAACGATCCGCGAAATCCGAGACCGCCTCGTTGACGAGTTCTCACTGGACTACGTTCCACATATTCACGCCGACGCCGTGATCGGCTGGGCCTGGAGCGTGTTCAACGACTACAACTTTGATGACAACCCGCTGGGCTTTCGCCCTCGCACCGTGCGGTCGCTGGCGGGAACGAAGCGACGCATCAGCCAGTTGCACCTGTCAGATTCGCTGGGTATCGATTTTCACAAGACAGGATTCACGCCGTACATTTCGAGCCTGTTTCTGGCGAAGTCAGCGGACGACCTGGCCCTGATCGCACGCGACGCCGAGGCGATGCCGTACCTGTTCAAGTCGGGTAATTATCACCCCGGCAAGTACACACTGGAAACCAGCCGCGGTGGAGCCGGTCCGATGGCCGCTCTCGGAAATCTGCTGCTCTTCGGGCGGGAAGGTCTGCAGGCACTGCTTGGGCATCTGGTCACGATGTCCGAATCCCTGGCCGAACATCTTGAAGGACACGCGGCGACCACGGTACTCAACAGCGAAAACTTTGGACCTGTTACACTTTTCCGTGTCTATCCGGATGACGTCGACACCTTCACCGTTTCGAAACGGGAAATGGCCGACCCGGCCTTCCGCGACACGCTTGAGAAATACAACGACTACAACCGCCGCATCTTCGCCGAAATCCAGGCAGAAGCTCTACAGGGCCGCGGCGTCGTGATATCGCTAACCGACTGCTACCGCGAGACCGACTACGGCGCTCCCGTCGTCGCGTTAAAGTCGTACATCATGAGCCCGTTCTCCGACGAGAAGTACGTCGAAGCCGTTCTGGAATCCGTCTGGCGAGCCCGCAAAGTCGTCAGCTGTTGAAGCGTTTCGACTTTCGCATTCCGCTTCCGACCTCGTGTAACACCCCTGCTGTATATACTCGCGAAACCAGACAACGGATTCTTCCTCTGGCGAGCAGCGTGCAGCATGGCAGACAGCACAAGCCAGTCCGACATCGGACAACGGCTGATTTCTGGCGACGAGAACGCCCTCGAAGCCGCCCTGCGCGCACACGGCCCGCCAGTCCGAGCACTCCTGCGACGAAAGTTTTTCGGACCACTCACTGATACCGACTTTGAGGACATCCTGGCCGTCTCGCTCTACCGAATGTGGCAGTACCGAGCCCGTTATGACTCTTCCAGAGCATCGCTGAGAGTCTGGTTTTACCGCATCGCCGAGAATGTCGCCCGAGACGTCCTGCGGCACGGATGGCACAAAGCGAGGCAGCTCGAAGTAGCGTTCGAACCGCTGGCTCTGGCCGCAATCATTGACCATCGCACGTCAGAGTCGGAAACCGATGACAACCAGACTGACAACTTTTCTCCGAGCGACGATCGAGAGACGACCAACAGGCCACAGAGTTCGCGACCAATCGGCGCAGACCTTATCGAAGTGATGAAACTGCTGCCCGAGGCGCAACGAAGAATTCTGCTGGCGGATGCAGAGTCCACAGACGGCAAAGTCGCCAGCCAGGACCTGGCCAGCGAACTTGGGATCCCAGCTTCGACAATTCGAGTCTATCGACGACGCGCCCTGGAAACACTCCGTTCAGAAATGGGCCGTCTGGGGCGGGAACACAACG
Source organism: Planctomycetota bacterium (assembly GCA_027624335.1). Lineage (GTDB taxonomy): Bacteria > Planctomycetota > Planctomycetia > Planctomycetales > Planctomycetaceae > JABMPE01. Next base: position 31,893 of record JAQBWV010000012.1, on the reverse strand, counting down.
ACTGAGATGACGACTTCGCTCTACCTTTTCTCCGCACACGCGGGACATTGCCATGCATGAATACAACGAGCGGGACGAACGGTTCCGCAGCCGGATCAAGGCCGCCGTGCATCAGCTCAGCGGGCAACTAAACGGCGTCGACAGCAACGCGGCGATCGAGGCTCAGCTGTCCGAGATCGCCGCATCGCCGCTCGATGAGTCCGAGGTTCTTCGGATCATGGAACAGGTTCGTGGTTCGATCGACCGGGTCTCCGGAACTCACGCAGGAATGGAGGTCATGCAGAACCGCAATTCCACGTCAAGCAGACCCGCCCCTCGTGAGACGCCTCCGCCAGGATATTCCTTTAGACGGCCCCAGAACGGCAGTGCCGCAATTGTCGCCATCGCGACGACGGCAATTTGTATGCTGACGGCGTACGGGCTTTTTCAGACAGCCGGGAACAGGTCACCCGCGAGCGGCGACCTGATTCCCGGAACACGTCTGGTCTACAGTCCGGATGCACTTGATCAATCCACTCAACAGTTCCGGTACGTTGCCCAGCCCCGTCCTCTGGAAACACCACCAGAACGACTAATTGTTGGACAAACAATCCGCACCGCCGCTCGTGAACGTCGTCGAGCCCTGCTGCCGGACGGCTCGATCCTCTATCTCAATGAGCGATCCACTGCCGCTATGACCGGCGATCGAACTGTGGCACTGCATCGAGGACAACTCTTTGTCGAAGTCACACCAGCGAACATGTCCAACCAGGGTCCGTTCGTCGTCGAGACGCCAGACCGATCGGTCACGGCACTGGGGACGAAGTTCGCTGTCTCATCCGGCGACCGGGAAACCGAAGTTCTTGTGACTCAGGGAAAAGTCCGCGTTAGCGGTGCGAGCGCGGTTATTACTGGCGGTCAGGTCGCTGCGGCACCAGGCAGGGACTCCGACGTTTCTATCGCCGCGGCACCGCGAGCTTCTCAGGCCCTGTCGTGGACTCGCGAACTGATTGCCGCTGCTGAGACCTCGCTTGTTCCCAAAAGCGGTCACGACGGCGGATCGTTGATTGTCGTCGACCCGTCCGGTCAGGAGATGAAGCTCTCCCTGAGAAAGTTTCATGTTGACGCTCACATCGAGGACGGCTTTGCTCGAACGACAATCGATCAGACCTATTTCAACCACACTCACGAGCGTCAGGAGGGAACGTTCAAGTTTCCACTGCCCCCGGATGCTTCTCTGTCCCGATTGGCCATGTACGTCAACGGCGAGCTCATGGAAGGCGGAATGGTTGAACGGGATCACGGCCGCAACGTGTTCGAGCAGATCATGCACACGAAACGTGACCCCGCGCTACTCGAATGGGTCGACGGAAGCACTTTCAAAATGCGAGTCTTTCCGCTTGAACCACGACAGGAGAAGCGGATCGTGCTCAGCTACACACAGCGTCTTCCTAGCGACTATGACCGGACGACATATCGCTTTCCGGCAGGTCATAGTCTGGATCAGGTGCGGGACTGGTCCACGCGTCTGACGATCGCGAATGCTGCGGGCAGGATTCGCTGGTTCAGTCCGACTCATCTGCTGAAGGCGACCGAAGAGAGTGACGATCTGATCCTGGAAGGCGATCTGCAGAACGCCGTACTCGATAAGGATCTCGTCGTCGAGCTGACTTCTTCCGGCAGCTCGAACAACAGTCTTTCCAGAGTAGTCACCGAATCCGTCGCGTTCTCCGGTGCACAGCACGAAGGACACAGCTATCAGATGCTGAGGTTCCGCCCCAACCTGAGCGGTGAACTGGAGCGTCCGCGCCGCAACTGGGTCTTTCTGTATGAGTCGTCCGGCGACCGCAACCCGCTGCTGGCGCGAGTTCAGCTTGACGTCATCCACACCATGCTGAAGCACGCCGAGCATGACGACACGTTCTCGGTCGTCAATGCGGCAACGCGTGCTGAAACCTTTCGAACCAAACCGGTTCGCTGTTCAGCGAAGAACATCGAGAAGGCGGTGTCGTACCTTGAGAACGCCCACCTTGTGGGAGCATTGAATCTTGAGCTGGCGTTCGACACCGCGAAGCCGTTATGTCGATCTGACGATGATACATACCTGGTTCACGTCGGTTCAGCGACGCCGGTTCTCGGCGAACGGGACGAACACCGGCTGCTCACATCGCTGCCGGCAGACGTGCAATACGTTGGTGTCGGAGTTGGCAAACTCTGGTCCCGTTCTTTCATGAAGTCGGCGGCTGGCCGCACCGGCGGACACTTCACTCAGATCAATCCGGACGAAAAGGTGAGCTGGCGCGCGTTCGAACTTCTTTCGACGTTGAACTCACCACGGCTGATCGATCTCAAAGTCGACAGCGACCGTAAGAACGTTCGCTTCCTGACGTTCGCCGACACGATCTCGCAAGGACAGGAGATCGCCGCGATCACTCGCCTGCCACTGAGTGCGAAGCCGCTTGATTCAGTGACCGTCACCGGAATGCTGAATGGCAAGCCGTTTACGAAAACATTGAATGTCACGAACGTTGCTCCGCAGGCAGATTATCTGCCCCGCACGTGGGCTCGCCTTGAAATCGATCGCCTGGTCGCCAGCGGAGCCGCCGCCAGCAAGGACACGATTATCAAGCTCAGCAAAGCAATGTACGTGATGTCGCCGTTCACCTCGCTGCTTGTCCTCGAGGACGAAGCCATGTACGAACAGTTCAATGTCGACCGAGGCCGCAAGGATCACTGGGCGCTATATCCGGCTCCGCAAACCATTCAGGTGGTCCACGAACCGGGGCCGATGTTGCCGACGAACGAGCCGCCGGTCGACATCCTGAAGCGACAGCTGAAGTCGCAAAGAGCACGACGTGAGGTCGCGCAGGCCAACGTCGACCTGGGAGTGCGGGACCGTCGGACTCCTGACGAGCTGGCCAGTCTGAAGTCGCTTTTGACGCAGGAAGAACGCAGTGAAGAACTCCTGCGAAATCGAATCAGGCTTGCTGAAGAATTATCGAGCAGGAAAATCACATCGGTCATAGACACCGTGCTCTATCGGCGCCCACCGACCATTGCGGTCTCAGCCGCAGCTGTGTATCGGGATAGGTGGCAACGCCAGTTCGCAAACACTGTGGAGTTCAACAGTCAATCTGACTTCTCCATCCCGGAAAGTCACACGTGGTGGTCAAAGTCCAACGCACAATATCTGAACTACCGGGGCATCCAGCCAGCGAATGAGCACTTCCTCTGGGGCGAAGGCGAGAACGGCAATAGAGAAGTCAGTGCCAGCAACATCAATCTCCATGGCTTCGCACGCTCAGACGACTTCTTCAGTGACGAATGGACAGTCGACCGTCTATCTCGCCAGACGATTGGCGGGACTTATGCCGACCACTACTTCGACCAGCGTGTGCGCGATTTCGAAAAGGGATTCCGGATGCAGGCTTCTGCGGACGGGATCGTTCCGCTGTTCGAAGGAAGAAATCGGCAGTCACCACTGCTCCCAACTGGTTCTGATTGGGCCATCCAGAATGGATTAGAACCATCCCAGGGAATCATGTCGGATTTCATCACGGATGACCTGAACATCGATGGCATCAGTGTCGCTGACGTTCGCCGTTTGACCGCGCGGCCGAACTTGGCTGTTCGGTATGAAGACAGCAGACTTCAGTTCTTTGGCGGATTGCCGACGATTCGAGGAGTTAACCAGTCCGGGCTTGGATTCCGTTCACAGCGTGGTTGGATCAGCACTCAGGATCTTGAGTCCCTCCCGCTACTGGTCAACAGTTCTTCTTCCGTGGCCACTCTGGGGACCAGTGCGTTCGACGTAAGCGAGTTCGTCATACCATTGCTCGCTCGCTATGACCTGGACTTCACAACCGAAGGTCCGATCCTCAGTATTCCGGTCACGCCGAGTGAATCGACCATTACTGAATCGGTTGCTCCTGTGGTCACGTTCATTCGCCAGCCGATTGAAGACGGCTACCACCTTGAGGAACGCTATGGAAGAGTCCCTGTTCTCGATAGCTTCTACATCAGTATGAATTCGCCGGACGCTGACCTTGATCGCCTCGTGCAGTTCGAAACACAGCAACGGGAATTCGACGTCGTTCGCAGATTCGGTTTCATTCCTCAAACCACTTTTTTTAGCACTCGTGTAGCGCGAACTCGAATTCCTGGTCGCCGTCATCTGAACCAGGTCAGACCTGCTGGTGGGATCGTTAACGTTCCGATCCGACGCTCCGGCGTGCTGAACAACCTGCTGAGCTATGCGACGGCCATGCAGACATCCCACGCCGATGTGCTGGCTGTCGTCGAAGCCGAATCCGACACAGAACGCGCTCTTGAATCCGGAGTCGTCGATGACGAGGCACGACGTCTCATCGAGAAAGCTAGGAGTTTCGGCTGGGAACGTATCGAATTCGTGGGCCACGACGACACAGTCGCAGCAACCGTACTCTGTAATGCTGCCGGAGCACTCAGAATCGAACGGCAGACACAGGATGGCCTGATCGAGCAGGTCGTGTCAGACGGAACCACACTCTGGCATCTCTACCCGGAACTTGGCATTGGTTCGAAACGCACGATCAGCCGCTTCCATCGCCGAGACTTGCTGAGCATGACGCCGTGGTTCCTGCCACCGGTCGAAGACCTGGCGAGCGGCTGCAATATTCAATTTGTTGACCGCAACACCATCCGCATCACTCCGGTAGAGCGATCGACGCTTGACGTGTCTTCGGATCCAGACACGTCTGCAAAAGGCGATGACAAGTCACCAGGCAAAGAGCCAATCAGGCTGTCCGTCGAACTCGTCTTTGGTCATGACGGTCGAGTCTCAGAACGCCGTCTCGTCAAACTCCCAACCGAAGAAGTTCTGGTGCGACACGTTTACGGAGTAGATGGCTCCATCAACATTCTCGATAAGGCCGACAAGTTGCTGGCCAGTTCCACTGTGCGCAGGAAGCTCGCTGACGCTCCAGCAGGCCAACCACAGACTGACGGACTGGTGATTCTGCCGTTGCCTTATCGATCAGCGGATTCGTACTCGCTCGTCGTTCCTGCACAACCCGCCGGTAACGGTGGCACAGACTACTCGCAGCTTGCGGAAGCAGACGCTCTGAAACTCATTGCGACATACGTCGCGAAGTGTGACTTTGCCGCACTGTGGAATGTGATCAATCAGCGATTCGCCGCTAAGGACGACTGCCGTATGGGTTTTGCTGTGCTGCTGGCAGCCTCAGCCACTGGTGATGCACAGCCGATTCATGAAGTGGTATCGCACAACCAGGGTGCATCCGCACTGGGCAGCTTTCTGGTTCAGCATTTTGATTGGTGGAGAGATCAGGACCTCAGTCGCGAGTTTGTCCTACCGGATTCAGCCAGCCCATTCATTCGACATCTGGCCGAGGTACACAACATGTACGCCCTGTGGTCCAGCGGTCGAGCGACGCGGGACCGCACGGAAGCTCAGGTCAGCAAAGAACTGAGTCGCGCACTTGAACTGATCCGCAGTTGCTCATCGTATTCTGTCGCCTGGACGCTGCTGAGAACCGTCCACAAATCTATCGACGAGACGTGTTCACAGGAGAAGTTATTCGCTCGTCTGGCTGCAGAGGCTGCTTCATTTGAAGACAAGCCAGGGTTCGGTTCACACGCTCGACTGGCTCGAGTTCAGTGGTTGATCTCTGCAGGTCGAAAGGAGCAGGCTCGCAAGCTGTACGGCGAGTTCCTGTCACATCTCACCGAAGCCGGGCTGACACCCGTACTGTCTGCCGACATTCGGTCTGGATTTGTGGCTCAATTCGGAAATTCACAGGTCTGGAGCGAAGTCGTTCTGGCTGCGGCCAGACCTTTCGCGGAACAACAGCGATCAATGGAACTGCTGCAGCTCGCGCAACAGTGTGCAGCGATCACCGACACCGATACGGCAGCCCGATTGATCGATCAGGCGATTACGGGGGTGAATCTTGATAAACGACCGGGTCTACTTATTGCCGGTCTGCGCTGTCTGATCACGATTAACGACTGGCAACGCGCCGAAGAGTTCACACGTCGACTGATGAGATACCGTAACGGTGCTGAACACGCCGGGCTCTGGCGGACAGCGTCTCAAATCGCCAGCGCACAGGGAGATGGCGACGAGTCCTTACGCCGGCTTGAACAGGCCATGCGGCTGGAGTTTGCCGCACTCCCGGACACGGTCAATGTCGAGTCATTGCAACGTGAGTACCACAAACTGTTTGACCGATTTACATCCTTTGCCGAAGAACGCCTCGCTGCGAAGATGCAAATTCCCGATGACTTCGTCGAACGCATCACTCAATCGGCAGATGCCTGGCGATCGATCGACCCGGATCCAACGGATGCATGTCATCGCGTCGCGAAACTTCTGCAACGGGTCGGACTGCACGACGACGCGTGGGAATACTGGACGACGCCCCTGGTCAACACTGCCAACAGTTCGGGAGCCTGGAGCAATCTCGCATCCGCGTTGAATGAAACAAACCAGATCCAGCTCGCCGGGCAGGCCTGGAGTGAAGCCTTCGCCGCCGAGCCAACAAACCCCGAACTGCTCTGGAAACACGCGACGATGCTGAGATCACACGGTCGCGCTCAACAGGCAAAATCTCTCCTCAAAACAATCGCCGAAGGAAAGTGGCAACCGCGTTTTACCAACATCCAGTCACAGGCTCGTTCCACACTCAAGAACCTGTAGGTCACGCTTCGCCTGACGAATTACCCGTTAGCAAATCGTGTTACGGCCTCGCCTTCCTGAGATTCAGATCAAAGAATTCCGGCAACTCGCCAATCAGCGGATTGGCGTACTCCAGAAACGCCTGGGTCACAGACATGCCATCTTTAGTTATGAAACCTGCTGGCAGTGGTCGTTCCGCATTGGCGACCTCACTCAGTGGAATCGTTCCAAAACTGCAGGAATACTGTTCTCCGCGTTTTGAAGTTCGGTCAATGGTGACCATCACGCCAGTGGTCCCCTGCTCGGCCAGACGGACAGCTTCCTTCCCGCACCCGAACGCTTCGTTGATATCAAGCTTTACAGCGCGATCCGCAGCGCACATCTGCAGCGACTCGGTCACCTGAAACTCGCCTCGCCAACCAAACTCGTTGCTGATCATCCGGTGCAGCATCATCGCTGCGCTGGTGCCGCCCATCGCACCAAACTCGACGTTGCCGAATCGGTCCTGCGTGCCGGAAGCGCTGACCGGGCTGCCATCAGCGTTGGTGATTCCCTCGCCGCAGACGATCGACACGAATCCGAATCGTTTTTGAGCACTTTCAACGGCAGCGAGAAACCTTCCGCGATCAAAGGCAACTTCAGGCATCAGAATAATGTGCGGCGGATCGGCTGCATTCTTCTTCGCACACGCCGCAGCAGCAGGCAGCCAGCCCGCACTGCGACCAACCGTCTGGAAGACGACAAACTGATCAACCCGCTGCATGTCTCGAGCCAGACGTCCACCCTGTTGAACGCTCAAGGCCACATACCTGGCGGCACTTGGGTAGCCAGGCGTGTGATCGGTACCGAACAGATCATTATCGACCGTTTTTGAGACGCCGACACCAACCATCTCGTAACCTGAATTGTTAGCGAATTCGACAACGCGATGAATCGTGTCCATCGTGTCGTTTCCGCCAATCATGAAGAAGTAGCGAATGTTGTACTTCTTCAGTAGCTTGAGAATCGGCTCGAAATGCTGCTCCTGCAGTTTCAGCCGGCTGGACCCCAGTCCGCTACTGGGCGTGAATTGAAGTTTTCGAGTCGCCGCTCGATCGTAATCGTTCAGATCGAGCAGATGATTGCCCAGCACACCCTCGATACCAAACCGCATGCCGAACAGGCGGCTGATTCGTTTCGAACGACGCGACGCTTCGATCACGCCAGCAAGCGTTGAGTTGATAACTGCGGTCGGTCCACCCGACTGACCAACAAGAGCATTCCCCTTCAGCATGCTGCGTCCTCGACTGTTCAAAGTACTCTGGCCGAGCCACCGCTCGATTGAAACAAAAGCGGCTCCGTGATCAAGTGACCTCGGAGCCGGAAACTGCTCACTTCATCAGCCCTGTTGAACGATATCGTTTGCCGATCAGCTTTCCGTCTGTTCCGGAGAATTGCCGGTCGGATTTGTATCGAACAGGCCGGCTTCGCGAAGAGCTTCAGCCTCTTTGCGGTTCATCGCAAACAGACTGAACGTCACGCCGGAAACCAGCGTCGCCGGCACGGTCAGCATGAAAATGATGCTGTACATGTATGCCTGCGGCTTGGAATCATCCTCTTCCGTGGCGGCTTTACACATCGGGCAGGCGAATGCCGTTGAACCAGCAGGAGCACTCAGTGTCAGCACTGCCGCAATCGCGGGGATCAGCAGAAATCGAAATGTTCTATATTTCATGGGTCTACTCCAGTGGCAGATGGTACAGCATTACATAAATCACAACACCCGTAACTGACACGTACAGCCAGATGGGAAACGTCACTCTTGCGATCTTCTTGTGCCGAACCCAGTCCGCTTTCAAGCCGCGGTAAATCGTAATGATAGCGAGGAATGGCACAACCGCCGCCAGCAGCACGTGGCTGATCAGAATTACAAAGTAAGCAACGCGAACAGTTCCTGTTCCTGTAAAACCCTTGCCGTGTTCTCCCGTGTAGTGATTCAGCCCGGCGTGGTACGCGACATAGCACACCAGAAAAGCGATCGACACTCCAAACGCCGACAACATGACGTTCCGATGGGCGTCTCGTTTTCCTTGTCTGATCAGCCAGAAACCGATCACGAGCAGCACCGTTGCCAACCCGTTCAGTGATGCATTTACCGCCGGCAATGCCGCCAGCCAGTCGGGAAGTTCGGCAGCAATAATCAGCGTCACGCGTTCGATCTCCCGTCAACAGGCAGTCCTGCACTCTGTAATCTCACTTGCCCAGCAGCGCATCCAGGTCTCGTCTCAGCAAGGAGACTTCCGCTTCCTTCAGTGAGTTGTATTTCCCAACCACTTTCCCAGTCTGGTCGACCAGGCAGATATTCGTCGTGTGAATTATCTCCCAGCCCGGTGTTGGATCGGGAGACGGACCGACCGGCATCAAAAAATCCTGGCCGATCATGTTGTAAATCGTGTCTTTGTCACCGGTCAGGAAAAGCCAGCGATCTAGATCAGCTTCCCAGAAGTTCGCAAACTTTGTCAGCACTTCCGGTGTGTCGTTGTCCGGGTCGACGGTAAACGTCACCAGATTGACGTTGTGTTCCGGATACCGCTTTTGTAGCTCTTTGAATGCTGCCGCGACTCTCGGACATGGCCCAGCACATCGTGTAAAAATGAACGACGCAATCCACGGTTTTCCCAACAGGTCGCTCTTTGAGACCTTCTCGCCGCGACTATCTGTCAGCGTGAAATCTCGAACGCCCCTCTCTGGCCAGGTGAACTTGATTTCATCCGGCTCCCGGCCTCCTGCCTCAACTTCGTCCGGCACGTCACTTGAGCCGTTGCCCTCAATGGCAACCACATTGGTACCAGCAGAATCTTCAACGCCAATGCGAGCCGACTCTGCGGTCCGCTGCTTCCACATGAAAAAGAGTGCCGCAAACACGGCTCCCCACAGGCAGAAACCAACAACCAGGAAGCGCCCTCGCGAATCGTTTTTCTGCTCGTTCATCATCCAGTTCTCATCGCATGAAGATTCAGCGGCGAAACGTCGCGACGCTGCTGTTAACCATCAGGAATTGTGTTTCCCACGCGTACTCTTCCCACTTTTGGCCGACGCGACTCTGGCCGTGGAAAACTGGCCACGTCGAGCCTGCCAGACTGCTCCCTGAAAGCACAATCCGGCAAACACGGTCGACATCAGCACGCAGGTCAGAAGCGAGGGTGGTTGAATCATAGTGGCATCGGCGACGCTGTCAGACGAACTGCCATACAGCAACCGTCGAATTCCGGCCACGCCGTAGGAAAGCGGATTCAGCTTCATGATCACTGACAGCGTGCCCGACTGTGCTGCTGGAAAAAATGCTCCCGAGAGCAGCCACATCGGCATCAGAAATACGTTCATGATCGCATGGAAACCCTGAATAGAATCCAGCTTCCACGCGAGCATGAAACCCAGCGATGTCAGGCCGAATGCCACCAGCGCCATGAACAGTGTCAGAATGAAGATACGAACGAGGTTCAGGTCGAAAACCAGGTCATCAGCCAGCCCGACGTTTCCCATCAACCAGCCGAGACCAACAAACATCAAGGCTTGAACAACTGCCATCACCACTCCACCAGCGACTTTGCCCAGGACCAGGCTGGAACGCGACACAGGAGAAACCAGTACCCCCTGAAGGAATCCTTCGTGCCGGTCTTCGATGATCGACATCGCGGAAAAGATAGCCGTGAACATCAGAATCAACGCCGTGATTCCAGGCAGGAAATAGGCTCGATAACTCATGCCCCCGGAGACTCCTGCAGGAGCCTGAAATGAATCGTGCAGCCCGGCGCCGAACAGGACCCAGAACACGATCGGAGTCGCCAAAGCTCCAATCAGTCGCGACCGTTGTCGCAGAAATCGAGTGATCTCGCGACGGCACAACGTCCAGACCGCCAGCCATGCTCGCGGTCTTCCGCAGTGCGCTGGCGTGGGTTCAGTTTCGGCGTGACTCAAGGCGGACATCGACATGCTCAGTTAAGAATTACTTTTGGTACTTTCAGTCACTCAATCACGAACAGCCTCAGCGAACTTTGATCCCGTTTCCATCAGAAACACGTCCTCAAGAGTTGGTTTCCCCAAGGAGATTGACCGAATGTCGTCCGGAAAACTTTGCATGATCTGTTGAAACAATTCCTGCCCGTTCGCCTGATGAAACCGCAATGTCTCGCCGACACGCTGCGCATCGATCTGCAACTCGTGCTGGATTTTCTTCCGCAAGACGTCGGGTTTCTCGGTGACAATCGTCAGGCACTCGCCCGGGATCCGGCTTCGAAGGTTCGAGGGACTTCCCTGAGCCACGATCTTTCCCACATGGAGTAATGCCAGTTCGTCGCACCGTTCGGCTTCATCCATCAGATGACTTGTCACCACGACCGTCACGCCGTGGTCCGCCCGGAGTTGCTCAAGACAGGTCCAGAGATCATGTCGTGCACCAGGATCCAAACCTGCCGACGGCTCATCCAAAAGCAGCAGCGACGGGCGATGCATCAGGCACTTTGCCAGCTCAACTCGACGCTTCAACCCCCCGGAAAGAGTATCGACAATATCCGACTGCCGATCCGCAACGCCGAACTGAGTCAGCAACTCATCGGCAGTTTGCCGCAGCAACTTCCCAGTGAGACCGTACAAATGGCCCTGATGAATCAGATTCTCAAGAACAGTCAGCCGGCGGTCGAGTCCTGGAGCCTGAAACGTAACTCCGATCCGCTCGCGATATGCCGCTGACTCTTTCCGAATATCGTGACCAAGAGCACAAACGGTCCCGCTCTGCACCGGCAGTACCGAGCTTAGGATGCTGAACAGCGTCGTCTTACCACCACCGTTCGGCCCCAGAAACCCAAAGATTGAACCCGACATGACGGCGAAATTCACAGAGTCAAGCGCGACGCGATCGCCATATCGGAATGACAGCCCATCGACTCGAATCGCGTCTCGACTGTTCATTTTGACCAACTCTTTCCACGCGCAGCCTGCTGCTCGTGCTCCGACCACAGTCATTATCAGGGGCACTTGACGATCACCGCGTGTCACTCACAGGCTGCGATCGCCGAGTCGTTGCTGAAATTCAGAATCGGGTGGCTGAGGAAGACAACCGCGAGCTTCCAGACTCGGGGGGCTTGTTTCGTTTGACCCTGTCGGCCCTGAGTTTCGCCTTTGACAATGCAGACACCCCGAAAGACAAACAGGTCCGGCTCGCTGACGAAACCGGACCTGGAAATTGTCTAGCAGAAGTCCGGAAATCATCGATGGCCTGAAGTGACAGAGTGCCCTTCGGAAGCCGCCTCACCGTGATAGTTTCCGGCTTCCCGGTTCTCAGCCGGGTTCTGTGGCACATCGACGTCGTAATAGTGCACAGCAACATCTGGAAACAGTGCAAGTGGCAACCCAATCGCAAGAATGAATGTCGGCCCCAGCAGTACGTACTTCCAGTGCCGCTCAAACTTAAGATGCATGAAGTAAAGCATCACGCAGGACGCCTTCATCGCAGCAATCGCCAGCACTGTAACTGCCAGCCAGCCCTTGCCCGGAAACATCTGCTTCGACTCATCCGCCAGCCAGGACAGGGCCGTGCAGATAATGAGTATCAGAAAGATGAATTTGTATGGGGGATGGTGATGCTCTTCGTGGTTTTCCATCACGCACTTTCTTCTGTTTCAAAGGCTGAACTGTGCAAATGGTCGTTGAGCGACCTCTTCAACTTTCGGCTATAGCGAATTCAGTCAGGACATTCGATGCTTCACGAGAACTCAACGATATAGAGCAACGGGAAAAGGAAAATCCAGACAAGGTCCACGAAGTGCCAGTACAGGCCACTATTCTCAACAAAGTCAATCCAGTCGGCATTGAGGTTTCTGCCCTGAGCTAGAACCAACCCGAACAGGATCATTCCTATGACGACGTGAATGGCGTGAAAGCCCGTCATCAGGAAGTAGGTCGAAGCAAACACGTTGCCATACACCATCGGGTGTGGATCGTGAGCATGGAAGTATCTGGCAATCTGCGGATTGCTCTTCGAATCTCTCATTTCTGCGAGCAGCCCAGTGATGAGCGGATTCAGTTCGTGTCCGATGCCCGTATGCAGCGGCAACAGCTCCCGGCGGACGGCTATCGACAGACCCACGATGTCTGGCGGAGCAGGCGCTGCCGGAGCCTCGGTACCCGCTACCACACCTTTTGCTGCGACCGCTTCGTGTTGTTTCACCGCAGCATCATACGCGTCGCGGGCACTCTTGATTGCAGCAGGATCCGAATTGAGAGAAGTCGTACCGTCGGCATTCGTCCTGACGAGCACGAAGCTCGAACTGAGCCGGTCGTGCATTGCCTTGAAGGCTTCGAGTTGTATACGGCGATCGGCATCGGGTGACGCATCAAGTTCAGCCAGAAGATCGGCAATCTTCTGAATCACCTCGGGGACTTTCGTTTGACCTTCCGGCAGCACATACAGTGCTTCGGCCATCGCATCCCGCGAGTGTGTACACTCACGGGCTAGCTTCGTGAGTGCCTGTTCATCGTTCTCAGCAATGTGACCCGGCACAATGTCGTGATCAAACTTGCCGTAGTATTCAACGCTCTTGATACCGAGAAACACAAACGCCAGAGCCATCGTGCCAGCCATGAACTTCCACGCCTTGCGGTAGTCTTTTCCAATCATCGCCTCGTGAGAAAGCACCACAAGGTAACTGGATAAGATCAGCACAAACGTGTTGATCCCACCGGCCAGCACGAGGATGTGAGTGTCTTTGGGATCACTCGGCCAACCAGGAGAACCAATTCGCAGCACGATGTAGCTGCCAATGAACGCTGTGAAGAACATGATCTCGGTGCCGAGAAACAGCCACATGCACAGCTTCGAATTCGGAATCGCCAGCCCCATTTTCAAAGGTGGCGCCGAACTTCCATGACCATTTCCTGAGTGCGACATACCTCAAACCCTGCAAATCGAGAATTTCTCGACAAGTCAACTAAGCAAAGAAAGCAACAACTCCAAGTCAGTTTCCCGACACAATGATCGCCGGAAACATTGCCCCTGGCCGATGCTGACACACAACTACGACAACAGCCGGTAGTGATCCCAGGTCATCGTCAGCAGGACCGTTGGCAAATACACTATCGAGCAAAGAACGAGCTGTTTTGCCCGCTCCGCCGACGGTTCCAACAGAAACCGAACGGAACTGACCAGATAGACAACGCCCCCAGTCAACGCAACTACAAGATAGAGATTTCCAGCCAGCTCCTGCTGCCACACCATTAAGCTCACCGGTATCAGCACACAGGCATAGGCCACACTAACAAATCCAGCTCCATTCGCATCACCACGAACAAGTGGCAACATCCGAAGGCCGGCTGCCTCATAATCCTTGCGATAGATAGTGGCGATCGCCAGAAAATGAGGAAACTGCCACGTGAACAGAAGTAGAAACAGAGCGGCTGCTCCGCTGTCCAGACGCCCTCCTGCGGCTGTCCAGCCGAGAACCGGTGGCATCGCCCCCGAAACCGCCCCGACTACAGTACACAAACTCGAAACTCTCTTCAGCGGAGTGTAGACAGCGACATACAAAACCAACGTAACAAGCGACAGCAAAGCAGTAAGAGCATTTACGGAAACTAACAACCAGACAAACCCAACCACCATTAGCAACAGCCCGACGGAAAGCACCTCACCTGACCGAATTCGGCCGCCTGGCACGGGACGATCAGTCGTCCTGGCCATCCTGCAATCAGTATCCTGTTCGTACCACTGATTAAGAAAACTGCACGCGACGGCGACGCACGCAATGCCGAAACATGCAATGCCAAGCTCGGCAACCGCAAACGTACCTCTGAAACTCACGAAATAACCTACGGCAACCGCAACCATCCCCATAGCCGCAATGCGTGGTTTCGCCAACTGCACGTAATCTCCAACCCGAGTTAGCGGCACTGCCACTTCTCGACCCGACAAGCCACTTGAGACACTTGCAGAACTCATACTTACTATTGATCCCGGATCAAAATGTCGACTGGTCACTCCGACCAAATCAAACAGACCTATCCAGCCGCTAGTTCAGTACCTTCCGGTACTGATCCGAAGCCACCAGACAATCTCAACACAGTAACGGCCCACGAAACCGCCGTCGCAACGACAACCATCCCAATAACCGTATGTAAACTCCGAGCCACCACCTGTGCCAGCGAATGCTGAACCGCCACAAGCCCGACCGGGGCAAATCCAAATTTTGTCAGCCAGACCGCCAAGCCGATCAGAATCTGCCCGCTTACGGCCACTCCAACCAGCAGTGCTCTGCCTCGGAGGTCACCATACATTCCGCGAAAGGAAACGATCACCACAGTAACTGACAACAGAAATATCAGAACAGCACCAATCAAATGAGCATCTACCAGGCCACCAAAGTGACGGATAACTCCGCCGATGACGTACTGAGTGAGTGCACAGACAGGATACATCCACGCGAAAATCACAAGACTCCGAGAATCCAATACCTGCCTCGATAACATCGCCCAGCTCCGGCTGGTGGCAGAACTCACCATCCACAACCCCACAAACACCAGGCAACCAAACACACTATGCCCGAATGCGACCACCTGTCGATCTAAACGGACCCGTAAACCGCCCAGCAGACCCTGCACGATGACCCCGACGAGAACCATCACAACTGCCAGCCGAACGTTGCTTGAACTCCTGCCGATCCATGCCGCGACACAAAGCCCAATCGAACACACTCCAACCAGCATCCCAGCCAGCCTGTGACCATGCTCTACAAACTTATCCCCTGTCGAATGCAACCACGGGTAAGCCAGCATTCCCTGGCCATCTGATGTCGGCCAGTCCGGAAACGCCATCCCTGCACCCAACGTCGTTACAAGTGACCCGAGTCCGATCGGAGCCAGCGACACTACAGCTGTGACAACCGCAAAAATATGCACTAACTGATCATGCTTTGAACGTTCCATCAACTGGCCGATCACTGAATCTACGAATCGACGGCTGGCTCGTTGCCAGCATCGCCCGCTGGCGGCAACAGTTCCGTCTGCATCAGGAAGTCTCGACCATCAACAAGCGGCGACGAGTACTCGTACGGACCTCGATAAACAACAGGAAGAATGTCAAAGTTTCCGTGACCTGGAGGCGACGGTGCCGTCCACTCAAGACCATTCGCGTTCCAGGGATTTCTACCTGCTTTCTTGCCAGTAAAAATGCTGACAATAAAATTTCCAATCAGCAGAAACTGTGCAACACCCATAATGACAGCACAGATGGTGATGAACTGATTCATCGGCATCAGATGCTCCATGTAGGGATGAATATATGGGTCCGCGTAGCGCCGCGGAAATCCCGCAATCCCCAGCAGATGCATTGGAAAGAACGTGCCGTTAAATCCAATAAAGGTCAACGTGAAATGCAGCCGACCAACCCGATCACTCATCAATCGTCCAAACATCTTGGGAAACCAGAAGTGGATGGCGCCGAAACAGCCAAATAGCGTTGCTCCGAACAATACATAATGAAAATGCGCGACGATGAAATACGTATCGTGGAAGTAGATATCGACAGGGACAGCCGCCATGAAAATTCCGCTCAGACCACCAACAATGAACATCGACACGAACGCTACACAGTTAAGCGTTACGGTATCAAATACCACTTTTCCGCCCCAGATGGTGCCGATCCAGTTGAACACTTTCACCGCCGATGGCAGAGCGATCATCATTGTCGAGATCATAAACGTCATACCCAGAGCCGGGTTCATACCACTCGTAAACATGTGGTGCCCCCAGACGATGAATCCGAGACCAGCAATGGCTGCCATGGAGTAAACCATCGGCTTGTAACCAAAGATCGGCTTGCGAACTTTGCATGCCAGCATATCCGAGACCATACCCATCGCTGGCAACAGCATGATGTACACGGCCGGATGCGAGTAGAACCAGAACAGATGCTGCCACAATAGCGGTTGCCCCCCGCCCACCGTGGGATCTCCATCGTTGACAACGAGACCGCCGGGCACGAAGAAGTTAAAGCCCAGAGTTCGTTCCGTCAGTAACATGAATCCGGCTGCCGTCAGGACAGGTAACGCAAACGCCTGCAGGATTGCAGTGATGAACATCGACCAGATTGTCAGTGGCATACGAAAAAGCGTCATTCCCGGTGCTCGCATGTTAATGATGGTAGTCATGTAGTTCACAGACCCCATCATTGAAGACACGCCAACAAGCGTCAGCCCCAACAGCCACCATGTCTGCGCGTCACCCGCTCCAGGCGCCGAATCCCTGATCGCAGAAAGAACGGGGTACGAGGTCCAGCCCTGAGCAGGGGCTGCATTAAGTCCTTCGACAGTAAAACTGAGGCCAAAACAAATGATCGCAGGCCACATGAACCAGTAGCTCATCATATTGAGCGCTGGAAATGCCATGTCGTCCGCGCCGATCATTAGCGGAATCAGAAAGTTACCGAATGCTCCGGCAAGGATTGGGATGATCACCAGAAAGATCATCACCGACGCATGCATCGTGAAAAGCATTGTGTAGAACTCGGGAGAAATCTGCCCCCCTTCTGCAATGAAGTTCGGGCCACCCACCAGTTCCGCCACCTGGCTGACAACGGGCATCGCTCGCCACGGCCAGGCGAGTTGAAATCGAACGCCGAGCGCAAGCGAACCACCCACCAGCAACATTATCAATGTGGTCAGCAGAAACTGAATCCCAATCATCTTGTGATCGGTGGAGAAGATGTACTTCTTAACGAAGCTAATCTCATGGTGTCCGTGATCGTCGTGACCGTGTGCAGAGAGATCTGCTGCCGGGTTAAGCGCACTCACTGTGAGTCCTCGATTCCGTATTCAGCAATCTGAGCACCTGAATGCTCAGGCCTGGTGACGCCATCAAAATTCTGTTCGGCCTGGAGTGTCAACAGATACTGCTGAAATCCTGACTCTTTCTCTGCGACCACTCGACCTCGCATTTTGTAATGGCCCCAACCACACAGTTCGGCACAAGTCAGGTCGTACTCGCCAGGACGCATAGTATCGAACCAGACAGGAATTACGGTCCCTGGAACCGCATCCTGCTTCACACGCAATTCCGGGACGAAGAAAGAATGCTGTACATCCATCGTCCGTAATCGAATGGACACGGGGCGACCAAATGGCACGTGCAGGTCGTTCACCGTGTAGAGGTCATCTGGCTGAGGCGTAGTCATCAGCTTCTTGCCTGGAGCTGCGTAGCGGATTCGCCATTCGAATTGGCGGGCAGTCACTTCAGCGATCGGTGTCGTACCTTCCGGGAAGTGGCTCTTCACACGAAACTGCATCCAGACATCCAGTTGATACAGTGAGATAAACATCAGGATTCCAGCCGGGGCAATCGACCACAACACTTCAAGATTGTGGCTCCCATGGGAAAACCACGCCTTGGTGTCGCGGTTGTCAACTCCGCGCCAGAGCACATATCCCAGGGCGACATGCGTTCCGACGAATGTCACCGCGACGATCACAAGAATCAGATAGAACAGGTTGTCGATCTGCTCACCGAACTTGCTCATGGCAGGACCTGGAAACCACCAGTCCATGCTTGGCGCAATCACGAAACTCACGATTGCAAGAATCGGCCAGAACATGAAAAACAGGGGCCAGAACTTGTTCACCACTTACTCTCCACAGCTGAACTACCCGTCACCAGGTTTGGCGACAATCACATCGCAGAATTCAATGCCGCATCGCTAGTGCACGTTAGAGCTGTCGTTGAATGGAACGCTGAGAACGTAGTTAACGACGTCCCAGATTTCTTCTTCATTCAGAGTCGTTCCAAAGGCCTGCATCGGAGTGCCTTTGATTCCTGAATGAACCCGTCGATAAATATCAATCGGACGTCTTCCACCACGGAATACTCCAGTAGTTAGGTCTCGCGGTTTCACGATGTTACCCCAAATATCGAACAGACCGGCTTTGTCCGCCTTAACTCCGGGCTGTCCGGGTAGATCGTTAATTCCTTCCGTTGATGGCCCGTTGCCACGTCCGGTTTCACCGTGACACGATGCACACTTCGCCTTCGTGCCTACAAATATGTCGCGGCCACGTTTGATAGACTCTGAGGACACGGGAGTTCTTGGAAGTATGGGATTGACGACGCTTTCCGGCTTGTCAGCCTCCTGCCAGTCCATCTGAAGCTCTTCGCCGTAACGTTCGATGTTGCCGCTCGATTCGTCCGCCCATACTTCATCGAACCCGGCGCGAATCTCAGCTACCGACGAATTTTCAAGGGTGTCCTGCACAGCAGCTTGTGAGTAATCCAGACTCAGCCACGCGTTCAGCTTTCGTTCCATCTCGCCTCGCATGGCCAGCCAGCGGACATACTCAACGATCGCCTTAACTTCATCATCCGGCAAGAGCATGAAAGAAGGCATGTACGTACCAGGAACGCCCAGTTTGACGATCCGAAACAAGTCATCTCGACTTGGTCGCGGGACAGTGGCTTTCGTCGACGTAAACTTGATAACGCCTTGCCGGTAGTCACGCGGCCTCACTCGGAAATACTGAGCTGTTGGTCCCTCGCCGTCTCCGCTGACGCCATGACAATGCATGCAGTGCCGCAGATAAAGGTTGCGGCCATCCTGCAAAACTCCACCCACGATCTTCACGGTATCGCCTTCAGCCATTGAGAGCTGAGCCGGTGTGCCAGCTGCGTTGACGACACTTAGTAATCTTGATTCCACATCATACGAGGCTACTCGGTAAACATCCGCTTTTTCGGTCGCATCGGGTCCGACATCGCTTGCGGTAGACTCCCCTGATTCCAGCGGTGTAACTCCCGGCTGAGCTGTGGACACAACGATAGCGGCACCACGTAACTCACCCAGGCGGCTTATGCTGGCGAGTGTCGATGCCGGAGATAGGCCATCACTGTCCGACGCACCAACTTTCAAGGTGCCGGGCCGCGGCCCAATCTTCCCGACAGTGCCTGTGTACTGGCCAAAATCGACCTCAAGTTGAGGCCAGACGACAAGTTCAGAAGGCGTGCCGAAACCGGCTTCCAGTTCGCCCTGAACCTTCTCCTGAGCGAATCCGCTCAGTTCCTGGCTCTGTTCACTGAGCTGGAAACTTGGCGCACGACTTGAGTCACAGCCGCTGAGCGACAGTGCGGCACCAAGTAATATGAGGCAGGTTGACCGATTCACTGAAATATCTCTTCAACGTGGAACGAAACAGAGTTTCGTCTACAGATTTCACCCATGCAGGAATCAGGCCAGGCCCAATTCGTTCACAGAACTAGAGACTGAATTTCGCCGCTGCGTACTTCCATTCGACCTTTGTGTCAGCCTCAGGCTGGACAACAACTTCAATATTCCGCTCCAACAGGTCACCGCGTTCGTGAAACACTCTGAATTTGTGCTTGCCCGCCGGTACGTTTGGAATTGTGAAATTTCCGTTTGCATCTGTAACTGCGACGTACGGATGATCGACCACTAACGTCCAATACCTCATCCAGGGGTGAATCTTACACTCCGATGGAAATGGCTTACCTTCGGAGTTTCGAAATGATTTCTTCAAAACTGACCCTGGTGCCATATTCTCGTTGAATCCTGAGTTGCTGGCGGGGCTGGCCAGTACGTTATGAGCTGCTTTGTCGGAATTCCTTAATTCGAACTCGACACCGGCCCAAACGACCAGAGCATGAGGTTTAAAAATACAAATATTCTGATCCAGCAGCGCTAAGCTTGAATCGAGGTCGAAAGTCGCACCCTTTGGCGCCTTGGGCAGGTAGACGAACACGTTGGCGATTCCACCGTTCTCACCGACTAAGAGACTTTCATCAGGGATATCCGCAGACGCTGCACAAATCGCCGCGTCAACCTTCGACGCACCTTTACGCATCAGCGGCGATAAAGCCGGTCGAGCCCCGTCAAATACGACTCGCCCGGTAATTCTTCCGGGAGCTCCGGTGAGAACCGGCTGGTCGTCGTCGATGATGATTGGGGGAGCTTCTTCGATACCGCTTCTCATGGAAACAACAGTCTGCGACACGGCCCCGCCGCCAGGATCGATTGATGCGAGGTCGCATCCAATGACCACCAGTAGCGCCGCGGGCACAATTACAAGTGCTGTTAGATTTCGCATGGTCTCACATCCCAGAACTACCGTTAGTTAATATTTGCCTGCTCGGCCGCTGCGCCAACCGGAACATGAGGCGGTAGAGGTTCGGTGTTCTTCTCCAGCAGTCTGTAGTAATTCATCAAGGCGTCACGAACGCCGATCGTCTGCCACTTCGCATCGTCTCCGAACAACGGGGCATATTTCGCCTCCTTACCTTTCGGGAACGGAATTGGCATCGCCGTATACGGCGTGATCCACTTTGGATTGGAAACCCAGACTGTTAACCAGTCCGGCCGTAGACGCGAGTTTGCTCGTTCCAGATTCGGCGCATGAGTCACGTTTGGATCGTTTGGCTTGGTCGGATCGGTGGCGAACTCCCTTCCGCCAACACTGTGACACTTGATGCAGAGCGTCGTGTTCAGCATCTGCCACGATTCCTGAAGGTAAGACTGCTGTGCAGCTCTATCGGAGTAGTTCTCCTGAAACAGTTGCTGCATTTCAGCCAGGTACTCCTTATCGGACTGAGGAATCGCTTCATACGGATAGCTTGCTCCGTCCGCAGCCGCAAAGTAGTTCGCCAGTATTCTGGCTTCGTCACTGCTCATATTAAACTTCGGCATGCGGAGACCGGACTTCAAGTACCGAATCTGATCTGGTTCTCGCAGGAACCGATAAAGCCATTCAGTCTGAACTTTCACGCCCTCGCCAAACAATGGCGGTGGGCCGTTCCCCCAGGCGTCACCGAAAGCTTTGGGATCAAATTCATCGCCCATCGTGCGACGCACGAGCCACTCGGCAAAGCCACCGGTTTGTGCCCTCTCCAAAGCAACCAGATACGATTGTTGTGTCACAAACAGCGAGCCCGGCAACTTCAATCCGCCATCTTCTTTCGAGCCGGGCTTCGTCAACGAGGCAGGCTCCCAGGTAGTGAAACTGTACTGCCATGTGTCTGGATCATCCTCGTCGTAAAACGCTGAGTTCTCGGGCGTCATCATCACCATTCCACGAAACTTCGCGGTCGGCAGCACTTCCCGCGACACTTCGCCGTCAGCATTTTCGATGACCACTTCATGTTCCCGTCCCGTCCAGGCCTGTTTCGGAGGCTTGATTTCCAGAAGCTTCTCCAGAGCGAAACCATGGAACTCCGACGTGTCCGTCGACTCACTCGCCTGATCACCGTCGGCAACGGCGACTTCGATCTGGTGCATGTCGGTCATGTGGCAACTGATACAGTTGTACTTCCTCAGAAGGATCTCTCCCTGATTGCGATCCTCTGACCTTCGGTCGGGCGAGTAGACATACCGCTCTGCAGGAGGCTCGGCGACCAGACCAAGCACGAAAGTGGCAATCGCCTCGATATTCTCATCCGAGAACGGAAACTTAGGCATGACGAGACGCTCAACGTAGGTCTTCGCTTGAGTTTTCTCGTAATCGTAACTTCTTGGATCCCGAAGCTTCTGGAAGATAAAGCCGGGACGACCGTGATGCATCAGGCTGTCGTGGAAGAAACTCGTACGCATGGCCTCTTCGCGTTCTGTCTCGGTATCAAACGCGTCAGCCTCAGCCTTCTGAATAGCCCTCGCTACGTAGCTGGCAGTACTGCTACCGTCTCGTTCGCCGTGGTGATGTAGAAATTCCTCAATATGTTCCTGTGCCAACCGGCTTGTGTCTTTCCGACCCCAGTCCTGCAGAGCAGTTCCAATCGGACGCGAGGTGCCGAAACCATTAATGTCGTGGCAGCCATAACACCCATACCGGGACACGCTGCGACGTCCAACATAGTTCATCAGCAGTTTGCGAAACTCGTTTTCGTCCGGCGCACCGTCACCAGAGTAGACCAGCTCAATCTCGTCGCCCTTAATTTGATCTTTCGACAGCGGGAATACTCGAGTCGCCAGAAACTCTTCATATTGAGCTGCGGTCAACAGTTTGCCAGACAAATAAAGTTCAGCCAGTTTGAGAGCGCCCGCAGAATCGTACTCGGCGGCCTGCCATTCCTTTGGTCCGTCGCCAACGAGAAACGCTGCGATATCTGCTGCGGCGTCTTCAATAACCGAGCCTGACTGATCCACCACCGGCTCGAGGAAAAGATTAGGCATCCGGCTTCTGGGATGATGGCGCTGAGGGTCTCGGATCCATGTATAGATCCAGTCGAAACCAGCCTTCCCCGGTTTGAGTTTCTGAGCGGTGACCGACAGGTCCGGTCCAAAGTCAGCGACAGCCCCCTTAA
Organism: Planctomycetota bacterium; assembly: GCA_027624335.1. Classification (GTDB taxonomy): domain Bacteria; phylum Planctomycetota; class Planctomycetia; order Planctomycetales; family Planctomycetaceae; genus JABMPE01. The sequence continues at coordinate 8,915 of JAQBWV010000012.1, read as the reverse complement.
ACGCCGGGTCCGCATGCTGATGACAGGCCAGACAACCTCGGGTAGCCAAAGCTTCTTTACCGCGTTCGACGTCTGGAACATAACCTTCTGCTGGAGCGTCCAACGGTATGTCGTCGGACTGGTTCGTGAGGAACTGTGCGATCCCCGCGATTTCCACCTTGGAAATGTCAGTCCCCACATGATCCGAGAGGTTACTCAGACCAAAGAAACGAGGCATTCGAGTCGACTGTCTAAACCGCTGCGGCTCTTCGGTCCAGTAGGCTATCCAGTTTTCTGTCGTCTTCTGAGCAATGTGTTTTAAGCTCGGACCAACTTTACGCATCTTGCCAGGAATCATATTGGGATCAGAGTCGTACTTCGGCTGCTCTTCGACCGTCGGCTCCAACCTCAAGTCAGGACCAATCCGATCCTTACCATCAAAACCGTTGATTTCATGACAGCCAAAACAGCCATACTTCTGAATGAGCTCCCAGCCTGCAACGACTTTCGGGGCAGTTGCACCGTACGTTGGGTTTACTCCAAGCTCGATAACATCGTGGTGACACTTCAGGCAATTCGCTTCGCGTAATCGCTCTGGAAGCATCGGATATTCCCAGAAGTGGTTGTGAGAATAGCCGTATTTCTCGTGCCACTCTTGATCCTGCACTGGATCATTAGGACCATGCTGAGCGTTATGAAAGCTGGTCGCTGAGCCTTGGCCGGCATGGCATTCCGTACAACCGAAATCCGCCAGTGGGTGAGGACTACTTGCTGTCAGATAAACGTCCGGTCGCGGGTGACTCGAAAACGGATGCGGAATCTTACCAGCAGCAACCCAATCTTCAGGAGAACCTGATTCGGACTCACCATGAGGAAACGTGGGAAGATTACCTGCCTCAAATCGATCAATACCCAGATGACAGGTTCGACAGCGATCAAATCGAGCCGTCCTCGCCATTCCCAGCGTAATTTTCAGCTCAGGCAGCCAGTCCTGAATCACTCGCTGCTGACCGTTAAAGCCGTCGATAATAGGTAACTCCATAAATCCACGTTTGAATCTCTTCAACGTGGATGCCGGAGCAATATCATCCAGAGCTGCCTCAATTCGGACCACTTGCGACGTGAACTGCTTCAGCTCCGCTTCGAGCGAGTCCTTCTTAGCGGTCAACACAGAGAGTTGCTTCCGCTCAGCACGATAACGGGTATCCAGCTCTTCCCACTGCCGTTCCAGTTCCACGACAACGTTGAACGCTGAGTCGAACACCGACTGCAACCTCGCCATCTCGTCATCAGTGACAGCATCGCGCACGCCAAGATCAAGATTCGCTTTCGCCACGTCACGATCCGCGCGCTTGAAACGAACTTCGCGTCCCTTCAAGTCGTACAACCTGCCAGTTTCGGCAACAGTGTCGCTGAGCTGCGAGTACTCTTGATTGCTGCCGTTCAGCTGTCCATCCAGCTCGACGATCTTCTCTTCGAGCTCAAGGCGATGCGACTGATACCCTTCGACACTTCCACCAGCTGCGACCTCAGCATCATCTCGCTCATGCCGGCCACTGATAACTTCAATTTCGTCGAACGTACTCTGGTAGCCACGCCACTCGTCGTGGTGATCCCGATACAACATCAGCACTGTCGCAGCCGCGAATGCGATCGTCGTCAGGCAGAAGACGACATGCACCTTCTTGATGTTGCGAAGATATTGATCAGTTGCAGGCATTGTCGTCCAAACCTGGCCAGTTAACGAATTGCAGTACAACCGACAGTCGGCACTGACAGTCGAACACGAAGTCAGTTAGATGTTGATAAAGTATTCCGGGATAGCGACGAGATATTTCAGATTGAACGCCCAACGCAAAACCATCTTCGCCGGAAGAGCAGCCATCAGCAGGACCAGATTCGCAAAGACCATGAATCTGAAGAACCCCATGCGAAATGCAAAATTTCGAAACACCGTCATCGCCATAACTGAGGGCAACAGCAACAGATACCCAAGAGTTACAAGGATTCCGGGCAGCTCTCTCCACACGATTGTCGCGATCTGTGCACCGAAGGATGAGGTGGCATCCGGCACCGGCATCGACATGCCCAGACCATAAAGCCAGAAATACTCTGAAAGGTTGACATTGTTCAATGCTTCCAGCTTATGCACATCCCAATACTCATAAATCCCAAACATATTCCAGTTAGGGCCGCGAAGAAACGTCCCAAGGACAATCATCCCTACCCAAAGCGGAAGAAATCCAAACAGGAAAACTGAAATAGCAAACTTACGCTCATTGAACGTGTAGTAACCATTTCCCTTCTTATTGAAGTCGATATACGGTAGGGCCATCAATCCTCCAAGAATTGTGCTTGGAAATACAACCCCGGCAAGCCAGGGATCGTAGTAAACAAGCATTTCCTGCAGGCCAAGAAAGTACCAGGGAGCCTTCGACGGATTCGGGGTTTTTACAGATGACGCAGGTTCCTCCAGAGGGGCTTCCAGTAAGACTCCCCAAACGAAGAGAAAGGCGGTCAACGCGATCATTACAATCAGCTCTGTATAGACCAGGTCGGGCCACACAAGAACTTTCTCATTATTCTCCGCTTCCAGCGGGCGGAGCCCTTGCTCAATACGCCGATCGTTTTCATTGGCTTTCTTGAAGAACAACCATGTGAAGAACCCTACAATAAACAACATCCCGACAATCGGCACATTGTCCGGTTTGCCGACGATCTGCCGGAAATCCCAATCAGTGAGACTAAGACTTAGAAACAACGTTGCTGCATTAAAAAGCATCCAGCCAGCCGTATCAGTCGCAAGTGTTTTTCTAAGCAGAATGATGCCGGCAAAGATCAACGTCGAGATCAAAAAGAAGAGCTTTGGATCATTAACGCAGACGTCAACGCTCCCCTTGAACCAGTCAGGCAGGAGCAGTGAAAACGCTTCCGGATTTCGATACCCGGTGAAGTGTGCGATCATCACCATGGAAAGCAAAGCCGTGTACATCCCCCACCACATGGCAACAGGCACGTCACCACCGCCAAGCACCGATGGCAATCGCTGGTGATTACCCGCCTTCATACACCGAGCTGTCCAGAACAAATTCATCACAACCTGGACCAGGTACAGAAAGCCCAGCCCGTAGATGACACTGGAAGTCAGATTGGGATGTGGATCGAGATGCATCGTAACCCGTCATCCTGTGGGCGCAGCGACAGTGAAACCAACGTCACTACACATGAATACGGCGCGACACGAAGTCGAGCCAGCCAACTGACAGTCAACCATTACAGAGGCTGACTGATACCACCGTCTTTACGGACCCGCCAGAAGTGAATCGCGATCAACCCGGCAACTGCCAGTGGAATTGCGACACAGTGCAGAATATAGAAACGATTCAGTGTTTCCTCACCAACAAACTTACTTCCGAGTAACAGGAAGCGAGCATCGCTGGCATTTGTAATCAAGTCGTAACCGCCGATATTCAACAGCTGAAAGCCCGGCCCCTCGTGCCCGAGCACTGGCGTTGCCCTTGCCATGTTTGACCCGACGGTGATCGCCCAGATTGCAAGCTGATCCCACGGCAGCAGATAGCCGGTGAAGGAAAGGAGTAGCGTAAACTTCAACAGGATCACTCCAATGACCCAGTTGAACTCGCGCGGCGGTTTGTACGAGCCAGTCAGGAAGACCCGATACATATGAAGCCAGACCGTAATAACCATCGCGTGAGCACCCCAGCGATGGACTTCCCGCATGACTCCCAGAGTGCTGACATCCCGCAGCGCAAGAATATCATTGAATGCCCATTCCAGCGTCGGCCGGTAGTAGAACATCAGCAGCACGCCGGTGATCGTTTCCACAAGAAACAGGAAGAACGTAATACCACCCATACACCACGTGTACGAGAGAGCAATTCCGTTCTGTTTAATGGAAACAGGGTGCAAATGCAGGAAGAAGTTCGTCAACATCACCACCACCCGGTTTCGCCGATCGTACGGCGCCGGATGACGGAAGACACTCTTCCAAATCTGTGATTCGCGAATGTAGTCGCCGACAGACATGGGTCCCTCGGATCTCAGGACAGGCATCGCCTGAGAAAAATGCTAAAACAAAAAACAGAATCCGATCAGACCAGCGAGGCATCAACGAACGACTTCGAATCTTCCCACTGCCCCTTCTCTTCCTGAAATTTCACACTCTTATCAACTTCCAGCATCCCATCCGGAGCGATACTCAGGCCAACTCTCTCAAGCGGCCGAGGTGCCGGACCTTCAAAGTTAATCCCAGTCATATAAAAGCCCGAGCCATGACAAGGGCACTTAAACTTCTGCTCACCCTCAAGCCAACTGGGCGTACAGCCCAGATGAGTACACACCGAGGCCAACGCGTAAAGCAGCGGCTGACCTTTATACTGATCCGTATGAACCACCCAGATCCCGCGAGCAGCCGTCCACTTTGTGGAGACCGACCCGAGCGGATAATCAGAGGGCGACCCAATCTTGAATTGCGATGGAGGCTCGACAAGAACGTTTGGAAACATGAACCGAGCGGTCGCTAAAACCCACGCACCACTCGTAACAGCCAACAGCGACCACGCGACGGCAAACCACGACAGAAAACCACGTCGCGATGAGGCGGTAGCGGCAGCAGCCTTCTTTACAGGCCTCGTCGGAACCTGCAAAACAGGCTTGGCAGGAGCAGCAGCTGCCGACGAGCCGACTTTACCAGTCTTCAATTGACGAAGCATTTCGTCAACCGGCGGCAGATCGCCGACGGGAGCAGCCGCACTCTTCGCCTTCTTTGACGTTGCGGTACCACTTTCAGATTTCGCGACCGATGCAGTACCACCGTCACTAACTGTTCCCTGAGCACGAATCGCAGCAAGAATCCCTGCCGGGCCAGCTGCGGTAGGTTTCTTCGGCGCCGGCTTTGGCTCTGCGGACTCTTCAGTACCACCAGCGGCAGCTGAACCTTGAGCTCGAATTCTAGCGAGAATATCTGCTGGGCCACCGGTCGGTGCCACCTTTGGCTTCTCAACCGAAGCAGCCGCACCTTCATTAGACGGTGACGCCCCAGCTCCATCGCTGGAATCTCCCGCCTTCTGTTGGCGAATCTTTTTCAGGATGTCGTCTGTGTTGGGTTTCTTAGCCATGATTCTGCTTCAATCTGTCGGATAAGTGCGTGCACACCCGGAAGGATGCGCAGCTCTGCCGTCAGCAGCGCGGGATTGTTGTCGTTCGATCGGCACCTGGCAACTCAGGCAATGACCACTGACCAGGATTTCTCAGAAAGTAGAAGTGGCAATTGGGGTCTTCCCAGGCACGGGAAGTGATTCTGGAAGTTTAGGTTAATCAGTTGAGACTGACACCTCGTGGTCGGGGCTGGTCGATAATCGAGGCATCTTGCGTACTTGCGTTGTTGTCGTGCCAGCGATTCTCAGATTCCTGGGAGAGTGTTACGTCTCGACGTTCGTGGATACGCTCTACCGCCGATATTTTCAGTCAGTGTGGTGCGGCGAGTTCAGAACCGAACGACCGAGACCTGGCGACTTTCCTGTCGCGATGTTCTCTCATCTGAGTTGCTTCCTGATCTGTTGAACCCAATCAGATGTCCAAAGAGCGATTGATCTCAGAGATCGAGTTGCTGGTGCGCCGGGACCCGGCTCGCCGAGGCCTGATCGGACCGGACGGTGAAGGTCCTGGCACGGGTGAACTAATTGAGGCATCCAGATTATTTCTGGATATCATTACTGGCGTTTTCCTGGTGACCGGTTTCTTCATCCCGGACAGAAATCCGACGTGTGAAACTGGCGGACGAACCGGAGGCGGGCAGGACATCCCGGTCTCAGGCAATGCTGAGACTGATGGTCCGCCGGGTACCGCTGTCCTCGCGGACGTTCTGGCTGGCCTTGGAGTACCGGTCACCGTTGTGACCGACGCGCTGTGCGAGCAAGTTGTTCGAACGGCGTGTTCAATCGTGACGCGCTACGAGATCGATGTGATTGCAAGTCCAATTGAATCTGTTGCCGCGGCCGGTTGGAGGGCAGAGGTTCAAAATCGCTCTGATTTCCAGAATCTCTCGCACATTGTGGCCATCGAACGAGTCGGGCCCGGTCACACTCGATCGTCGCTTCAGGAGACCGACCCAGCCGCAACAAGCTTCATCAACGGAGCGTTGGTTAACAATCCAATTCTGCTTCCTGGCCACTGCTGTAATATGAGAGGGGAAAACATCGACGCGTTTTCTGCCGATCTGCATCTTCTGATGGAAAGTGCCAGGTCTCGAAACCCCACGGTTAAAACGATCGGCATTGGTGATGGGGGGAACGAAATCGGAATGGGACGATTTCCGTGGAGTGAACTTCGGGCGAGACTCTCCGGGCCGGATGCCGATCGAATTCCGTGTCGCATCGCAACTGACCGAACGATCGTTGCTGGCGTCAGCAACTGGGGAGCCCACGCAATGGCCGCTTCGATTGCCGTGCAGTTTGAGCGGCTGGACCTGCTCGAACGTCACACTGCGGAGTCGCAGGAGCGTTTGATCGAGAAAATTGTTTCCGATTCCGGAGCCGTCGATGGCATCACTCGTCGTAGAGAACCAACAGTTGACGGGCTGCCATTTATCACGCAAATCCAGCCGTGGATCGCTATCCGAAAGCGACTCGGACTACAGCCTTAATTTCGATCACCGGATGCCTGCCTGCTCGAACGGGAATTGCAATGAGAACGTCGATGGCGAAATGAATGGACTATCGCGCCGTTGCCAGGTCTGCCTTCCCGGTAATTTCTGAACGCGTTCTCCACACAGGGCTTTCACATCGTCACAAGCGGCGGGAGCTTCTCCGAACAGAACTGACAGTCAGAACAAACCCGAACGGTCGGCATCACCCATCGATGATTTCATGGCGAGCCGAAGACAAAGTGTCGGCAAAAGCCGTATCTGGTGATAACGTGGCCGCGATTGAATAAGGCTACAATTCTCACATCATTCCGGTTGTTCCATGCTGAGCGAGATTCTCACCAGCGAAGGCTTCTGGTTCTGGACACTCGCGATTGTCCAGTCCGGGCTGATTATCTGGTTCGTCGAAACGGCGAATCCTGTTTCGGCTGCCGTTACGATGGTCACACTGATCGTGGGTCTGGCGTTCTTTCCGACGCAATGGGAGTACGTGGGACTCGCCGATCTTCACGAGATGCCTTTGCCAGCGTGGCTCAGCCACAATGCCTGGCCTCTTTTGGCGGGCATCGGCTGTTACCTTTTTGTCGGAATCGCGTGGGCTACTTTTCGGTGGTGGCTGCTGGTTCGAGAAATGCGAGAAACTTACGAACGCCACAAGGCCGAGTGGCTGGCTCCCGGCAATCTCAGAAGCACTGCTGCGTTATTGCAATCGTGCGCCGAACGCTGTACCGAGACTGCGTTACGTGAGCAGTATCAGCGGTGGTCGAAGATCTGCCGTATGGCCGCTTCCGAAGGCGGAAACCGGTTGACTCAGGAACTCAAACCCGTATGGAAGGACTTTGTGACCAATGGTTCCCGGCTATGACTCTCGTCAAGCCCGAATCAAATTCAACGGGCTGACCAAACCTGACCCTCAGGATCACTCGATGCAGCTGCTGGCCTGGGCTATCTGCTGGCCCTGGAACCTGGTCTGGACGGTCTGCGTTTACAATCCGTTCCGTTACATCGGTGCGTTCTTTCTGCGGGAAATTCAGTCAGCACTGTTCGAAATCAGCAACGGCCAGTTCAGTGCAATCGAGCGAGACCTCGATCTCGATCCACCACCACCGCCGTTTCAGGTCCAGTCAAAGCCAGCTTCGCGTCCATCGGAACCGACAATCGCCGCTGCTGTGGTTTCCACAGTCACGGCTGACTCGGAACAGCTTGGCGCGGTCCACGCTGCAGCCCAATCGGCCACTGCGACATCCCCGGTTTCGTCCTCGATCGTTGTGGGAGATTCCGCGTTTCTGAGTCAATCAAGTGTCGTGGCTCCGACTGCGGGTGAGGCAAATCCGCCCAGCGGAGTTGAAGTTGAAAGCCGCGCCGAGGCCCCGCAGGGTGTTTCGATGCCGACTGACGACGACATCGCTGAAGGGAAGTCGAGTGAATCCCACACATGGATTCCGCCCGAGCCGACAGCTTACTTCCCAATGTCCGACCGACCACTGCGAGCATTGAAATACGACCAGAGAACGCCACCACCAGGGGCAATCGCTCCGCTCAGTAAGTCTGCAGATTCCGCAGCTGACCCGTGGTTTCAAAAGCAGGTTCCCGGTCGATAAGACGGGCGCCACCCATTGAAACACGATCGGCAAAGTTTAACCCGTCATTGAACGGATGTGACGAGGTCGGACTCGCTGCAGATTCATGCGAAACCAAATCTGCCAGTTGCTGAGAGCTGAACCTTAACAATGTTCACCGGCTCACAAGCCGCATCGTCACCGCCGAGGGAATGACGTAGTCGGCTTCCACGTTTGCTAATGTCCGAGCCAGCCTGGCGTTGCCGAAACCAGCGCGAAGCGCTATTCGCTGCACGGAACTGCTGAACTGAAAACTCGACTGATTCTGAAGTTCAATGGGCAATGTCGTGGCGCTGCCTGGATCAGCTGCTGAACCAGGGGTGGCTTCCAGCTTCAACTCGCCATCGAGGTTCTCTGGCAACAGCTGAGTTTTTGTTGGAACAGCGGATTCAGCGCCAGTCGGCTGCACGCCTTTCGATGGCACAGCAAACTCGTCTGCAGGTGTTGCATCGCCCGCTCCGATTGCTTTCTGAAATCCAGCAGACCCGACAGCAGGCTCAGAGGCGGCATCTGTCGCTACTGCTTCAGCATTCTCGCCTTCATTCACGTTGGCCGCCTTGTTCGTCCCCGTTGCCACGGCGGGCTTCGCAGTTGAATTCCAGTTCACATCGTTCTTTCCTGGATTGGCAGTGGAAGTTGCCGCGCTCGAATCC
>JAQBWV010000253.1 GCA_027624335.1 Planctomycetota bacterium | reverse complement strand
TGCGCTGCTGGCCGAGGTTCGAACGCTGCGACTGCAGATTGTGGATCATTACCTGGCACTCGAGTTCGATGATGTGGCGGAGGCTGCAGTCAAGGTCAAGGCGGACCCGGCCAGTTCGGTCCTTGATGAAGAAGCCGAACTGGAACTTGCCGGGCTGAAACGTCGCATTGCGGAGCAGCAACTGGCCAGACAGCTCAAACAGCACGACGGTCGCAGGCAGATCGTGCTGACACCGGCGTTCAACGAAGCGATCGCTTTGCTGAAGAAGTTCATCACCGATCACCCGACCAGTGAGCGCGTGCCAATGGCGGCCGATGGTGTTTTCGTCATTGGAAGGCGATTCGAACAGCAGCAGGCATGGCTGGTGGCAACGGGGATTTACTCGGACTTCGAACAGTTTGCCGCGAAGATCGATGCGCTCAAACAGGCTCGGCCCGAGCAGCTTACGTACCCGGAAAAGGCGGCGATGGCTCGAGCGTCGGCACTGCACACGCAAGCGTCTCAGGCTCTGCAGGAATGGGCGGCAGAAAAAGCAGATGATGCTCCGCCGCCAGCAGCACTCAGCGACGAGTTTCAGGCTGCGCAAGTCGCCTGGCAGAAGCTCATTGCCGATTACCAGGCAAGACCTGTCGCTCAGACGGCTATCTCACGAATCATGTCTATCGCCCAGGAGTACGCTGGATTAGGAGCCTGGGATGTTGCCGACTCGACCTATGGAACGCTGCTGGGGCTTGAACTACCGCTGCGAACTCCCGAACGGTTGGAGTTCGCGCGAGCGATCTGCCAGCTTGGAAAAGTGTTGCCGGATCATGCTCGAGCTGTGCTGGCAGCCTTGGCTGTGACGGGAAGCATGACCGAAGACGGAGAGAACAATGACGAAGAAAGACTGGGGAGTTCGCTGCTTGGCTCACTCGCGCTGCTCGAAGCCGGTGGCCTGACAATGAATGCTCCGCTCGAGGCGGCGTTGCCTTCCAGTACATCCAGTCCAGTCGCTGGGTTTAAGACGCCCGCTCCAATAGTTGTCGATGGATTGACCGCCTCCGATGAGAAGGCGACCGAAGAGTCGGGCCCCTCGCCAGACGATTTCAGCAAGCTTACTGCTGATGCTCCTGGTCGTTCGGGTGGCGTTGGTGGGGGAGGAATCAGCAACGAACACGGTTTTCGACGGGAAGGAGATGCACAGCTGCTGGCTGCTGTGCGAAATCAACTGGTTCGTCAGGCACAGCAGGTTGCCATGCTTCGCGACAAAGCCATTAAGGATCGCCTTCCAGCCGGGAACGAGGCTCCGCCGATCGCTGTATTGTCAGATGCCGAATTGAACCGCCAACAGAGTGTGCTGGATGCTGTTTACGCTGCGTTGCAGGCTCTTCGAAAGAAGTACGCTCATTCGACAACTGCCGAGCAGGCCGGGAACGAGATCTTCGTCGTCGTCAATCACTGGCGAGAAATCGCACAATGGGACCGAGCCGCAGAACTGGCCAGGAAGTTTCTGACCGACAACCCGACAGACATCAATCTTCCGAAGATTCGTCAGGACATCGCTCGAGACTGGCTGGCATGGGCTTCACTGGGAGTTCGCAATCCGGAGCTGGATCGAGAAGAGCTGCTGAGCGAAATCTCCAGCCGATTCACGACGGCTCGAGATGAACTGGAAGCGATCATCGTGGCCTTTCCTGATGAAACTGCTGTGCTTCAGCAGGCTCAATGGGATATCGCGATGAGTTTCCTGACGCAGGCACGCGTTGTTTCCACGTCCAGCCCGACACTGGCTCGAGGTCAGTTCGTTCGAGCGTCAACCGAGCTGCTACGCGTGTCAGCACTCTTCCACGATCATCCGCAGATCGGAACGATTCCCGACCTGTTGTGGGGCATCAGTAATGAACTCGCCGGACGCAGTTATCATGACGAAGCCATCACCGTCTGGAACGAACTTCAGATTCATTACCCAACGCACACTCTGGCTGACCAGTCCGCATTGCGAATCGCTCAGACGTGGCAGCATCTTGGTCAACCTTTGCGAGCGGCTGAAGCTTTCCTGGAACTGAACTTCGCTCGCGGCGGAAGCGATGCGGAGCTCCAGAATACGATTTATCAGATCGCCGTCACATTGAAGAACGAACAGCGGTGGATCGAGTCTCTGCATGTTCTGCAGACATTCGTCGACAGCTTCCCGTCGCATGCGAATGCCGGTCAGTCGTTGACGATGATCGGGCAGATTCACCAGGCGAACGAAGTCTGGGAAGATGCCATCACCGCGTACCGCCGCGTCATTGATGAGTTTCCCACCGGAACATGGACAACCGAAGCCAGATGGTCGATCGCGGAATGCACGATCAACCTCAGCCTGTGGCAGGCAGCGATAGGTGCTTACGCCTCGTTTCAAAAGTCGTATCCGGAAGATGCCCGTGTCGCCGAGGCGGCGCGAAGAATTGAAGTCCTGAAGACGCTGGATCGTTACCAGGATGTCATCGACGAACAGGGCCAGCGGAAGGCCTTCGACGCACAGTTTCAGGTTGCAGGCATTGTTCGAACGCAGCTGACCAACCCGGTAAAAGCGATCATCGAATTCCGCAAGGTGGCGAAGAACTGGCCAGAGAGTCATCTGGCTGATGACGCGTTATTCGAGATCGGACAGATCTATGTTGAGCTCGGCCAGACCGAACTTGCAAGAACGGCGCTGCTGCAGTCGGCTAACAGTTATCCAGGAAGTCCCCTGGCCGACGATGCCTTGTTGCTTGTCGGACTCAGCTATGTCAGCGAGGCCGATCAACTGGCAGCGGTCGATCGAGGTAAGTCACAGGAGATCGCCAAGGAGATCGCCCAGAGGCAGGCATACATAGTCGCTCAGGACAACAGTCGCCGACAGATCACACGAAACAACGATCTGGTCACGGCTTTGAAGAAAGAGGGGAAAACCGACGAAGCCGCCAATAAGGAAGCCTACCTCGCCGGGCAGGCATTGCAGTTTGCCGCGGCCAACACGTTGAACGCTTCGAACTGGGCGATGCAGCAGGAAGAGGTTCTGTCGGCCGCTCAACTGGCAGATCGTCAGGACAAGATTAACGCTGCATTGCGAAAGGCAGTGGCCAGCTTCCGACAGGCAGCCAGTGTGCCGGCGGCGGATCAGGCTGACGACGCGCTGCTGCAGATGGCTCAGATTTATGACCAGCGACTGAAGGACTCAGAAGCGGCGATGGCCACGTGGGAAGAGATCGTCAAACAGTACAGCGGGACAGCGGTTGCCGAAGACGCCAGTTGGAACATGGCGAAATACCTGGAAGGCCAGGAAGAACACGCCAAAGCCATCACAGCGTATCAGGCATTCTTCCGAAACTATCGACGCAGCGCCCGGGCAGGCGAAGCTCAGGCCGCTATTGCCGAGAACTATGAACATCTTGGCGAATGGGTTCAGGCAATGGACGCTTACGCAAATTACGTCAACAACTTCCCTGAAGGTCCACTGTTGAAGAAGGCTCAGGATCAGATCAGCTGGATCAAGACTTACCGACTGTAAACGATCCGGCAATGACCGTAGCCCGCACCTTCGTTATCAACAAATCAATCGCATCAACGCTTTTGGAGACCGGACATGTTTAATCGACTCGCAATCGCCGCAGTGCTTCTGACGGGGTCTACTCTTTCAATATTGGCTGGCGATGATGCTATTCCAGTTGGATCAAAAGCCAGGCCTGACGCGGCGGCCACGATCAAACCGAGTGCGGAAGAACTTTATAACAAAGGCCGTGACGCCTTGTTTCGAGGTAAGTACGAGGATGCCATCACGTCTCTGAAAGAAGCCGTTGCCGCCGACGGGAATCAGACGACCTACCGGTTGTACCTGGCCCGAGCGTATCGGTACGCAAAGCAGCCCGAACAAAGTGAAACGCTACTGGCAGAGATTCTGAAACAGGCTCCGGATCATGTCGAAGCCGGTCAGTTGCTGGCCGAGGTCTATTACTCCCGCGAAAAATGGAAAGACGTGACTCAGACGCTGGAACGTCTGCTGAAGTACCGTCACGACTATCCGACATATCACCTGCTGGCTGAAGCAGCGTACAACCAGAACGATCACGAAAACGCCCGCAAGTATTATCGCGAGGCGATCAAGCTGAATCCTGACAGCGGCCCCGATCATTACCAGCTGGGAAACATCTATCTGGCTGAGAACCGATTCGCGCTGGCTGCTCGCTCTTATGAGACGTCGTTGAGACTTGGCCTGGACAGTGTCGTGCTGCATTACAAACTGGCGTCTGCCTACTTCAACCTGCGAAATTACTTCGGTCGAATTTCCGAGGCGACTGTTAAAGCTGGCGAGCCGGGCACGATCAGCGGCAACCTGTATCTCATCGAACGGGTTCCCGGCCAGAAGGATGTCTTCCGGGTTGCCCCGGAGCGGTCTGCAGTCTTTCACATTGAACGTGCGATTGAAGGCGGCCTGGGCGAACGAGCGGACACGCAGATGCTGCTCGCCAATGTGTATCTCAACGCCCGTCGGTTTGATCGAGCCTATGAAATGTACGGCAAACTCAGAGACATGGTCCCTGAAGAGGACGCCGCGCTGTACGCCTTCTACTTCGCACAAAGCGCGTTTGGTGTGCGGAAGTACGATGAATATCTGAATCAGCTTCATGAAGCGGTTAAGCTGGAACCGGAAGCCTATCGATCGGCTCTGGTCGACGGTTATCTCCAGGTGGCCGATCGGTACAACCAGGGAGGCCAGCTCAACAAGTACATCGATCATCTGGCACTCGCTGTCGACCAAAGCCCGCAGACAACCTCACTGCATCTGAAACTGGCGACGGCGTACGAAGAAGCTCGCAAGTACGAAGATGCCGTGCAGCAATGGCGGCTGGTTCTCGATCTGGAACCCGAACATCCCGATCGAACACGTCTGCTGAACCTGATTCGAAAACACAGTTGATCAGACGCTGGTACGCTTTGAGATATGGTCCAGTCCGACAATCTCGGCGGCATCTGCCAACGAAACCGGATTGAGCACGTCCATATCGATACCAGCCGTGACATCGCAGAAGTTCTGATCGACTACTTCAACCACCGCAGTCTGCTGAACGTCACCGACTCCCGACGTTACGTTTTCGCATGATTCCCGCAAGATACTTTGCCGTTTCATCGGCGATGATGTTGTAGCCAGCGAGGTTCGGGTGGCGGTCGCTGAACCAGTCAGGGAGCTGGCCGAGGATACCGTCGAGTTCGTTGCTCATCACCAGTACGCTGGTGCCGTTGACGTAGGGTTTAACGAGTTCGTGATATTTCTCCGGGACCTTTGACAACGGGTAGCGCCGGTAATTGAGCATGTTCATGCCCTGCTTCAATTCGGCGGCGTAACGAGGGTGTAGATCGAACACTTCAAGCTTTTCCTTTGCCGCGACTCGTCGAACAAGGCCATTCATCAGCGACGTCTGTTCCTCGCCAGCAAACGGAATATTGGTTGTCGGAATAATGATCGCTTCCGGATGATCACGCCGGAGTAGTGCAATGAGTTCATGGAAATGTTTCGGGAACTCCTCTTCAAATTCCTTCACGCGCGCTCGATCGTTAATTCCATAACGCACAAAGATGTAGTCAAGTCCAGGCAGTTTCGCGGCGGCTTTGTCGTAGCGTCCGGAGTCAATCAGCCGACGGATGTATTCGCCGCTGACTCCAGATTGGATGACGTGCGTCGGAGGAAGTTCGCCCTCGGCCGCAAGGAGCTGCTCGATTACCTTTTCAAGATGAGGCCCCTTCGGCTTCATAATTCGCGGGATGCTCCCTTCGGTTGTACTGTCACCGAGGAGCAGAATCTGAACTTTGCCTTCGTACTCAGCGCGGGCGAGTTCCGTACACACACTGATCACGGCGAGTGCCGCAAGAGTTGAGTTGAAAAGAGTTTTCATGACGTTGTGTTTCCATCCTCGGTCTGCTTCGGCCAATCAAAGTAAACGCTGATTCGTCATGCCCGATCCGGACGCGATGTCAAGTTGGGATGCGGGGCGTGCGGGTAATCAACCGGTTGATATTGGATCGCCAGCTCGGGAGTTGCCAGTTTCCTGCCACCTTGAGCTCGCGATTGGATGGCGCGGTCAAGGATACCACTTGTCAGCACCGAGCGTTCGGCGGGGTATGCAGGCCGACCCGTGTGCATCATCTGCTCGATGCCCTTCAGCAGGTACGCGAAGTGTGGATGCCGAGGCTCGGTACGTTCCTCAAACTGCATTGCCATTGGCCTGCTCTGTCCGCTGAGCTGAACGGCCACAGCGGTCCGATTGACTGACTGCAGCATGAACTGAAATCCACGAAATCCGTCCTCACATTCGAATAGAATGAGCCCCTCATTCGGTGCTTGAAGATTCGAGACATTGCCCTTCGCTCGAGGGAGAACGGACATCGCTGCGTCAAACAACGACCGCGAAACGATGCCGTCATCGAGGATTTTCCAGACCGCGTCTCCCTCGACAAACTGAACGGAACTCACGGCTGTATTCGCTCCGCGTCTTCGTTCGATTATGCACTGATAACTGTCCAGCGCGTGGCTGCCGTAGATGTCGAGTCCGTCGTAACCAATTCCAACCGCGGCTTTGATTTCGCTACCCATGGGCACGGCAATGTCGGGCTTGCGAAAGCTGACCGGAAGCGACGAACCGGCCATGAACGGCACCTTCATCTCGCGAGCACGATCGTACATCCACTTAGCATCTTTCCACACAGGTCCCGGATGCTTGTCGCTAAATACGGGAACGACGCGGTCGTATTTACGGAACGTATCGGTAATCTCCTGGAAAAATCGGCGGCGAGGATAAAGATGCTGGCCGACGTCGTTCCACGGATAATCACCGTGTTCGGCAATGCTGATCACGCCGTCGATCGGGATACTGTTTCCACCGACCGTCACTGCTTGCTCGATCGACTTGAACATCGGGACGTCGTGTTTTTTCGCCAGCGTTCGGGAAAGATCGTCGCTCGGAAACTGTTCGACGTACAACGACGCCAGTTTCAAAGCAGGTCCCGGGCCACCTTCCTGCTTCCAGCCCTCGAGAATTTTCCCGACGATCACATCGGCATGTGATCTCGGACCGTAAACCGTAACGACGGCAGCGACTGACTTTGGCTTGACGGGCTGCGTGGGTGAGTTCCCCAGAACAACCGAAGAGAAGATGTCGGCCGTAACCAGAGCACTCGCCGAGGCTGCCGTGGACTTCAGACAGGCTCTACGCGAAAGCTGTTCGTCGAGCTGATCGCTCATGGCGAGTCCTTTCCGAACGAGTGATCCAGGCCGTGGCTGACCAGGATTAAGTGTTCCTACCGATCCACTTCAAGCAGTTGCTTCATGGCGTCAATCAGTACGCCTTCAACACTGGGAGCAACGCGCGAGACGATTCCCGTTTCGTACCCTCCCTGGCTGTAAGCGATTTCGGTGCCGATGTACCCCGTCCCGTAGTCACCATAGGCAGCCATCGCGACGAAATCGTCTGGTCTTAGCTGCTGCGCGGTGAGCTGGTACTCCACAAACAGCTCACCCGGCATGTGTAGAACACGAGCCGTTCCGAGACGCAGGCAACTCAACGAGATTCGGTGTCCGCCGACAGTGCGACGCAGGAAGGTGAGATCGCGGGCGGCTCGAAGTCGGTCAAGGTCTTTCAGTTTGTCATCAGTAATCTTCGCCAGAAGATTTTCGTCGACCAACGTGTCGCGAACCGGCATGGCAACCGGGACGACAATCCATCCGACGTCCGCTGCTCTGAGCGGGTGTTTCTTCTGTGATTCCCAGGCCAGCCGCATACCCGCTGCAAGACGGCTCGCCAGGATCGGGCGAGTCTCTTTCGAACCATCGTTGTACTTCCCGGCCGCAACATTTCCACCGGCTCCGTTGAAGTGAATGTGTTGAACTCCGGGCAACGTCTTCGCACGCGACTCGCGAGCCATCCCGACAAAGTCCCAGTTTACCGAGCCGCGTCCGTAGTAACTCTGAGGGTGAGTGGCGTACCAGGTCAGCACGGCAACCGGCTTGTCGGCATTCCAGAAAGTCAGCAGACGCACGAGTGGATCGATTGTCCCCTCCGGTGCTGCGCGTGCCACTGGATTCCTCCCGCCAGAACTTTGTCGCTGCAGAGCGACGCGACCGTCAGGGCCAAGGATACGCCGGTTCGAGGCGACCTTATCCACCTTGCCCGCGCCCAGGCCGATGTGTGTTACTGGCTGCGCCGTATCAAGTGAATTCCTGACCGCACTGGCGATCCGCGCCATCGATTCCGCATCAAAATCGGGATTGGAATACAGCCCGGGCAGTCCATGCCGAACAAGCAGACGTTCGGTGGCAAAGTCGCTACCGGGCGCATCGTGCTGATGCAGAGTGTGCAGCGCGACCCTTTTCACGCTCGTGCCGGCTGCCTCTGCCAACTCCTGACGAAAGACATCATGGCTTTCGTTGGCGATGCCGACCCAGTCGACGGCACACAGTACGATTGGCTCGCCAGCTCCCAGCAGAACAACTCCGCGAGCTGTCAACGGAGTCACAATTTCCATCACCGGTTTCACGCCGCCATTACACAATGGTGACCCCAGCGGCGGTGTCACATCAGCCTGAAACGTCGCCGCTCGCAACGTCACGTCGTCAGCGGCGAAGGTCTGCAGTTCGAACAGGCAAAGTGAAAGAGTCGCAATGACGATTCTGAATCTCATGTTAAACCGGCGATGGGAGGTGCATGGTAAATCGGATACGGTCGCGATGCCGGATCGTGCCAGTGGGCGCTGGAAGGGATGCCCAGTGTTGAGTAGATCGTCGCGGCCAGGTTTTCCGGAGTCTGACGGTCTCTGATCGGGTAAGCACCGATGTTGTCGGTGGCTCCCAGTATCTGCCCTCCCGAGATGCCGCCTCCAGCGAGAAGAATCGATTGGGCGGCGCCCCAGTGGTCTCGGCCTGGCTGCTTGTAGACACTGAGCTTTGAGATCTTCGGAGTGCGGCCAAACTCGCCGGCGACAACGACGAGAGTAGATTTCAGCAGGCCATGATCATGCAGGTCATCGAGCAGTGCCGACAGTGACTGGTCAAACGGCGGCAGCAATCGACCGAGCGCTGGGAACAGATCGCCGTGCTGATCCCACGTTGAGCCTCGGCCGAGATTGACCTGCACCATTCGCACGCCGACCTGAATCAGACGCCGTGCCAGCAGCATCGAGGAGCCGAACAGGTCTCGACCATAAGTGTCGAGCCTCCGGGGTGCTTCATTCTTCAGGTCGAATGCCTGGCGAACGTCTCCAGAGGTGAGTAACGACAACGCGCCGGCGCGGTGTCGATCCATCCGCGAAA
>JAQBWV010000252.1 GCA_027624335.1 Planctomycetota bacterium | reverse complement strand
TGATGTGAACATCCCACAACTCGGACCCATCGTCCTGCCTGATCCGCTTCGGGTCGATATTCACAACAATGCACTGACTTCCGAATCGCAGCGCCGCCTCGCGAACGAAATCCGGATCTGTCACGGCGGCTGAGTTGATCGACACCTTGTCGCAACCCGCGCTGAGTAACGTGCGAATGTCTTCGAGAGTTCGAATACCGCCTCCAACTGTCAGCGGCATGAAAACCACTTCGGAAGTTCGTCGAACAACATCGAGGATAATGTCTCGTTCCTCATGGCTGGCGGTAATGTCGAGAAACACCAGCTCATCGGCGCCTTCGGCTTCGTATCGAGAGGCTATCGCTACCGGATCGCCAGCGTCCTGCAGATTGACAAAATTGACACCCTTCACGACACGCCCGGCGTGAACATCAAGGCACGGAATGATTCGCTTGGCAAGCATTTGAATGTGTCGATTCTGAACGAATATCCGCTGCGAAGAACCGGAGAGGTTCAAAAAGAAGGGCATCCCACCAATTTAGGCGGGTTCTCTCGAACCGTCAATCAGCCTGCGCCGATTGCCAGTGGCTGGATGCGTTCAACGAACTCACTTCTCGCGGAAAGACCGGTTTCTATCGGCCATTGCATCTTGATTCACGTTGTTTCCGTCGGTGGGAACCGGCCCCACCGTTGGTCAGTCCTTGCCGTAACTCCGACCGGTCCACGAATTCCACCAGTCCTGAAACACCGTCAGTTGCGACTCCGCGAAGCGTTTCTGACTGGAAGAAAGTTCGTCGGTTTCATTGAAGTGGTACTGGTAGTCCGAGTCGCCCAGCAGCAGCAGCAGATACTTGTAGTACAGCACAAGGTCCGGTCCTTCGTCGAACGTCGAAAGGACGATGAGAGCTTCCTCAAGTTCCTGCGCCAGTTGTCGAGCCTGTGAGTCACCTGCCACTGCCAACTGACACAGTGACAGCAATTGCAGGACTTCGGCAGGAATACAATTCCCGATTCCAGTGATGGCTCCGACTGCTCCGCAGTGCAGGAATCCGTGATACACCTGCGTATCGACGCCGACCATCAGCAGGACATTATCGTCGGCATGAGTAATGTGCTCGGCGGCGTAGCTTAACGCGTCCGCACCACCGAATTCCTTGAATCCGACAAGGTTTGAGAATTCGCTGCGCAGATTGAAGAACAGTTCCGCCTTTGTTTCGAATCCGTAATACGGACTGTTGTAGATGACGGCGGGGATGTCCGGAGCGGCTCCCAAGACACCCGCGAAATGAGCCCGCTGAGCGGTCGGCGATGTTCCGCGTGACAGAACTCGCGGGATCACCATCAGGCCGCTGGCTCCGACCTGCTGAGCGTGTGCCGCGTGTGCCGCCGCCAGTCTGGGATTTTGTGCTCCCGTTCCCACGACAACCGGAACGCCCGCTTCGGTCAACCGGCGAACGCCTTCCTGACGCTGTTCGTCCGTCAACAAAGGCCAGTCGCCCATCGACCCGCAATAGACGACCCCATTCATCCCGGCGGCCATGAGTGCCTGGCCCTTTCTGACAAGAGCGTCGAAGTTGGGAGTCCTGTCGGCATGACACGGAGTCATGAGGGCGGGGATACAGCCGCGAAAGACGTTCGAATCCATTGAGACAGCTCTGCTTCGTTCGGAGTGATTGTTGTAAATCGCGGAAGATTCGCGGGACGTCAACGAATCGTCAAACCCTCAATCAGAATGTGCAAGCGACGCGGTACGTTGGTATTTTGTAAATTCTCGACCGTCAATGAGACAATCTGCCAACGTCTTCAGAACTCAAAACGCGATCGAAGACGGCTACCTCATCGAGGCGGCCTTCCCAGTTAGAGTCGTTGTCGCTGCGACCTCCGAAAAACACACGATCGAAACCGACAGGAAACCCTGTGGTAACCGCCGTTTCGATCTCTTTCTTCCCATTGAGATAAACTGTGACGCTCTGTCCTTCCCGGACGAACGCGACGTGTTGCCATTGCCAGCGAGGGATCTCCGTGTTTCCGGCACTGACGGCCTCGGTGTCGTTTCCGTGGAAAAAGATCAACCGTCTGGAATGGCCTGCCGAACCGCCGACGCCCAGGTGATCAGACCAGGCACTCAGACCGTGATCAGGTCCTCGCGAAAACAGCCAGCCAGTGACATCGCGACTGTCATCTGGCATTCCGTTCCAGATCCACAGCGAGATGGAATAGTCATCACCGAGTTGTCGAATCCTGGAGCGCAGTCGCCCACCGACAAACATTGCCGAGCGATTCGTTTCACCATTCTCACAAAAACCATCCGAATGCGGCCCTTCCAGAAAGAATGTTACATCCGGCTCGAAAACGGCGTCGCGATCGTGGCCGCTGGAATCGAATGCGACCGGACCAACGAATTCATCCAGCCTCCACCACGCGACAGGCTTCGCCTCGGCGATCGCCCTGGCGGAGGGACCGCGACTCAAACGAGTTTCACGTCGCGGCTTTCCAGACACCTGCTCAAGCAGTGAGACGCAGGCTTCGGTGATCTTCGGTTCGGCCATGACTTCCAGTCCGGCCGACCTCGCCGCCCAGGTGTTGTACCCGCCGAATCGATGCTGTTCGGGCGGTGGGATGTATCCGTCTCCTCCGTTGGCCAGTTCAATCACGATATTGTGTGCCAGCGGGCTGTTTGCCTTGATCTTCAAACCGGTAATGGCATACGTCTCGTTGGGAGTTGTCGCGATGCCGATGTCGCCAATTCTAAGCCCCTGCATGACGACTTCTGTTGACTGCCGCTCGTGAAGAATGAGTTGTTCATTCGCGTAGACTTCCTGCTGCGAACTCGGTTCCCGCTCACCCATTTCGGCGACAATCCGTTGTGCCCATTCGAGTCGCTGCCTGTCAGGCACTCGATAGTCCAGCGTCAAGCGTTTCTCCGCCATTCCAAGATCAACGTCATCACGATAGACAATTCGCTGATAGGCACGCATCGCGATATCCAGCAGGCCGCTCGTGTAATCATCGATGGTCAGGGCCGGGTTCCACTTATCCGGCTGCGTGTAATCTTTGCGCCAGATGTCTCCGCTGCATCCGTGAGACATGATCCCCACGAAATCGCCGTCCGGATCAATTCGCTGCTTCAATCCTTCGCTGAACAGTCCAAAATAGTCGGCACTGAGCCCTTTCTCTCCCGAGAAATAATGCATCGAAAAGTTCGCCAGGATGGCGATCGGCTGACCGTCGCGTGACTGTACCGAGATGATCGACAGATCAGGATCTTCGGGCCCGGACTCGCCAGTGACGTTGTCCCATTTGCTGCCGGCATGCATGGTGGCTCGTACCGTAGGATTACCGAATGGATCATCGGCATTCTTTCCTGGCAGGCGAATCCAGCGACGCAGTGCCGTGAAGCTGGCTGCGTTCTCCTTGCCGAAACCGACTTTCGCAGGCTGCAATCGACCAAGCGCAGCTGAGATCGCATCAACCAGCTTGAGCTTCAAAACGGGCACATAGTCGGGATCTGCTTCCGTCCCTAAACATCCCATCGAAGCGGGCGCCGAGTGAGTATGCGTCGCCGAGATCAGAAGACGATCTGCCGGCACGCCGGTCCGCTTTTCCGCCAGTGTTTTCACTTCATCCAGCAACGGACGAGGCATCATGCAGCTATCAACAACGACGATGACGAGTCTGGTCGTCCCGTCCGACAATGCGAGTGCCCGCGCACTCAATCGAGTCTTCACATCACCAACACGTCGACTGATCAATCCGCCATTCACAACAGCCGGCAGTTTCTCAGGAGTAACGTCAACGACAGCTGCCCCCGCGTGAAAGTCGGCCTGCACGCATGACAGATCAGACGCAACAATCACTGCCCCGGAAACGACAAGCCATGCCAGCGTGCGGCCCCCCCGACGGCAACAAAGAGAACCTCGCCAACAATTCGACTTGTAGATTCTCATCCTCACTCCTTCGCACACCGGGGTAGGAACTGCACGCAGATTACCTGATCAGTGAGTCGCGAAACTCCTGACGACTTTCGCGACGGAACAGCGGACATCTATTGATCGAGCGGTCGTTAGTACCGAGCGAGGTCTCCGGAATCTGGGGCGATATTCAAGGCCGAAACGAACTCCTGAGCGCCAGTGACCATCATTTTCAACTCGCTGCCCAGAGCGATGAACTGCCATCCCTCGGCGACTCGCTGCTCAACCTGAGCAATGGTCTGAACGTGCAGGCCAACCGGCGTTCCCGTCTTCTTTCCTGAAGCGAGCACACGTTGCAGCATCGCCTCGAACTCTTCCGGAGTCGCGTCAGTGCCGTCCGGCGCTTTCATCTGCCACGCGAGATCGTTCGGGCCGACAAAGATCGCGTCCACTCCCGGCAGACTGTAGATCTCGTCCGCATTATCGACACCCTGCGGAGACTCAGTCTGCAACACAACCAGAATTTCATCGTTCGCATACTTGTAGTAGTCGCCAGCTGAGGCGTCGAAGTTCATCGCTCCCAGACCGCCGCCGATGGAACGGTTCCCCGTCGGGGGATACTTCGCAGCGGCGATCGCCAGCTTTGCTTCCTCGACGGTGTTAACCATCGGCACGACGATCCCGTGAGCCCCCGCGTCGAGCACTCGCTTGATGTAGTCATGGCTTCCACACGGAACGCGGGCCAGAGGCACACATCCTGCATCCGCGATGGCTCCAAACAGTTGTCCGGCGTTGTCCCAGCCGATCGGCGAGTGCTCAAGATCGACAGTCAGCCAGGGAAACCCCGTTCGAGCCATCAGGCGCGCTGCAAAGACACTTCCCAGAGAAAGCCAGGTACCAACTTGCGGCTTGCCTTCTGCCAACGCTGCCTTGACTGGATTCTTCTTCATACTTCTACGTCCTTCTTGAATACTGAATTGAAATACTGGCGTCGTTCGTTTCGGCCGAGTGCATTTTCAGCGACGAATCGTGGAGTAGCGTATCAGCGACTCGACCGGCAAATCCCGCAGTAGTCGCCTCGTAAGGATGCACTGGCCCAGCCAGCGGTACCCACAAAAACATTAGACGATCATGCGAATTTCCATCTGCGTGTCACAGAGCGGACACGGTATCGTCTGCTGTAACTGTTCTCTCCGAAACCGTAGTCGGTTATGACATGAGGGACAGTCTGCAGACAGATGAGTCGCTTCTCGCAGCAGTTCCGCAGCCACTGCGAATTCGTGATCGCAATGGCCACAGACTGTGCGTTTGCCGATGTTGTGTTTGTCCGTGTCAACTTCGTGAAGACATTCAGGACAGGTCACACAATAGCCCTGCACGCCCACGACGACCACTTCCAGTCGCTCACTGATGTCCTCCGACCATGGTTCGACGGCTGTTTCGTTAACGTGAATCATCCGAACTAGTTGAGTGACATGCAGGACTTCGACTACATCGTCCGACGCATTGGCCAGATGC
Source organism: Planctomycetota bacterium (assembly GCA_027624335.1). Classification (GTDB taxonomy): domain Bacteria; phylum Planctomycetota; class Planctomycetia; order Planctomycetales; family Planctomycetaceae; genus JABMPE01. Next base: position 3,909 of record JAQBWV010000252.1, on the reverse strand, counting down.
ACTTCGCAACCGTGATTGTGTAGTTGAACGAGCACTCCCAGCACACTGCTCGGCAGGTAAGTGGTGTCTTTGAGGTCGATGACCAGCTTGAGGCAACTGTGATCTCCAACGAACCGCAGAAGCTGTTCATGCAACTCAGAAGCCCTGTGAGAGAAGTTGTCGATTTCCTGAGCGAAGCGGACAATACTGACCGTGTCGGCTTCACGAATTTCAAAAAGGTCGAATGCGGGCATATGATTTCTCCCGACGTTACGTGGTCACTCTGCAAGTGGCCGGTCCGAGCGACGCAATCTCAGGAATCATCATTCCGGATGGCCGAGACTCACTTCATGTGTCCCGGCCACATCAACGCTCCGTCAGCTGATACCGACGCTGGATTCTACAGATTTCTATCTGGATTTCCTGTCAGGACGATAGCCTTTTCCGGGGCCGCTGCGTGATTGTTTCTTTCCGCCGCTCTTCTTTGTTCCGCCAACGCCCGCTTCGGAGTTATGCACGTACTCGCCGCGAAATCGTTGATTTGCGTCGCGACGACGAGCTTCCAGTGCTTCCCTGGGCGGACGAGACGGGATCAGGCTGTCACAGCCTGGACCAATCAAATCCCGCCGCCCCGCTTGTTCCAGTGACTTTCGTACTTCGAAGTAGTTTTCCGGTTTGAAAAACTGCATCAACGCCCGTTGCAGCTTTCGATCCCGCAGGTGTTTCGCGATGTGCACAGGCTGCTTCGTGAACGGATCAATCCCCGTGTAATACATGGCCGTAGCGACATCGAATGGCGCCGGAATGAAGTCCTGAACCTGGTCCGGTTTGTAGCCATTTCTCTTCAGGAAAACTGCCAGGTCAATCATCGCATGCAGGTCGCTGCCCGGATGGCTCGCGATGAAGTAGGGAATGATGAACTGCTTCTTCCCGGCTTTCTCCGACTCTTCCATGAAGACTTCCGAAAACTTCTCGAAGTCATCCGTTGCTGGTTTCCTCATCAGGCCGAGAACGCCAGCATCCGTGTGCTCGGGGGCAACCTTGAGATGCCCTCCCACATGATGCTGGACAAGATCCCGCATGTATTCTGGAGACCGCCTGGCGAGGTCCATCCGAATACCGCTGGCGACAAAGACCTTGCGAATTCCCGGCGTCTCACGGACGTCCTTCATCAGCTCGACCAGCGGCCCGTGATCGGTGCCGAGCAACTTGCAGATTGTTGGGTGCACGCACGATTGCCGACGGCAGACGGCCTCGACTTCCGGCTTCGAACACTTCATCTCATACATGTTCGCCGTTGGGCCGCCGATGTCGCTGATGACGCCTTTGAATTCCGGGTCCTGCGTCATCTTCTGAACTTCTTTCAGTACGGAATCTTTGCTCCGCGACTGAATGGTTCGCCCCTGATGTGTTGTGATGGAGCAAAACGTGCAACCGCCAAAACACCCGCGCATGATTGTGACCGAGTCTTTGATCATCTCATTGGCCGGAATCGGCTCGGTGTAACTTGGATGCGGTCGCCTCGTGAATGGAAGGTCGTAGATAGCGTCCATCGCTGCCTGCGAAATCGGAATCGCTGGTGGATTCGCGATGACAGCCTGTTTGTCATGCCACTGAATCAACCGCCGAGCGTTCCACGGATTTGTCTCGTTGTGGATCATCTTCGTGGCTTCGGCGAACGCCAGCTTGTCCGTCGAGACAGCCTCGAAGCTCGGAATCTCAAGGCAGTCATCCGGAGGTGGTTCTGACGCGCCCAGAGAGTACGCCACTCCGCGCATATCTCGCAGGCTTTTGACGTCCTGACCCGAATCCAGGCGACGCGCGATCTCGACGACCGCTTCTTCACCCATTCCGAACACAACGACGTCAGCTTTTGAGTCCAGCAGAATCGAACGCTTAACCTTGTCACTCCAGTAGTCGTAGTGGGCGAGACGTCGCAATGAAGCTTCCACACTGCCTGCAATCACAGGCACTCCGCGATACGCCTGCCGCGCTCGCTGGCAGTAACTCAGAGTCGCCCGGTCCGGCCGAAGACCAATCCGTCCGCCAGGCGAGTACGCATCAGCATTTCGCACCTTCCGATTCGCCGTGTAGTGGTTGATCATCGAGTCCATATTCCCCGCACTAATGGCGAAGAACAGTCGAGGACGCCCGAAACGTTTCCAGTCATCGCAAGTCTGCCAGTCGGGCTGACTGATGATTCCCACCCGAAACCCAGAGGCTTCGAGCACGCGGCCCAGGATGGCCGTCGCGAAACTCGGGTGGTCGATGTACGCGTCTCCCGTCACGAAAACGACGTCCAGCTCGTCCCACCCCCGCGCGCGCGCCTCATCCATCGACATCGGCAATGGCTGATTGCTGACTTGTCCCAGGCCATCCCGCAGAACGTCAGCCAGTTCGGCACCACCGAAATGGGAGTCAACAAGGACGGGAAGTTCGAGCATGTCAGATACGGATCCAGGTAGAACGGACGACTGCGACTTCGCGCAGTGTAGCAACACTGATGCAAGGAAGTCCGTTCGCGACCAGACTCAAGTCGTTGCAGATGCGGTGACTTTCACTCCTGGAACCTTGTCCTTCCAACGAAAGTCCATTTCGATCGCCTTGTTAGCCATCATGAGCAGCATATCAAAGTCGATCGTCGGACATGGCAGATGCGGCGCGGCAGTACGAGTATTTGTACTGTCGAAACGGGGATCATCCCGCCAGTAGGAATTGTAGACTCGAATATGCTCGTAGAAGAGCTGCTCGACTTCAGATGGATCTTCCACCTCTTTGCCGGAACCATGGAAGACAGCGCCTTCGAATCCGTAGGCAGTTTCCAGAACCTGCTTGATTTCGCCGACTGAAACCGGATTCTCCGGAGTCAGATGATAAGTTTGCCCGTGAAATTCTCGATTGGTTACCACGTGCGCCGTCACCGCAGAAACCCAGTCGACGGGAACAAAATTCTTCCGTTCCGTCCCGTCGAGCGTGATACGAGTCGGCATCGTTCGGTCACGGCCCATTTCGGCATTCATCGATTTCTGTAGCGTGTAAGCCAGGTGAAGCGTCGCGTAAAAACCGTGAAACGTTGTTGTGAACCCGGTCTGAGAGTCCCCGACAATAATTGCCGGACGGTAAAACGTTGGAGGGCTCAGAAACTCTGCGTTTCGAACCAGCGTCTCTGCCTGAACTTTGCTGCGTTCGTAGTCATTGCCCCATTCCTGGCCCGCGTCGAGTTCCGTTTCGAACACGGCTCCATCCCGCAAACCGCATACATACGACGTCGAAACGTGATGGAAATCCCGAATGCTCGTTTTCCTGCAAACATCAAGCACGTTCTGTGTACCGGCGACGTTTGAAATCCATGGCTCACCTTCCGGATCGGAACTGACGAATGTCAGACTTGCGGCATTGTGCAGGACAGAGTCGCAATTGAGCTCGACCCATTTCAGCTCGTCCTCACTCAGCCCAAGATTCGGCTGCGTCAGGTCTCCTTCAAGCACGTACGGCCTCGGAAGTGGTCGCCCGAGCATCGATTCCCAGCTCAGCATGATGGCTTCGACTCGTTCGGCAGCACTCTGGCGTCGTCCGCGACGCACCAGAACCGCAACTGGCGTATCGGCAAGGAGCAGGTCACGGAGTAGATAACGCCCCAGCAGACCAGTAGCGCCGGTAAGCAAAATGTGGTAATTCATCCCGATTTTCACTCTGGACAGGAACTATTGGAGAGGTGATGCGTCACGCGAAGGGTCATCGGACGACCGCTTACGCCATCGAGCAACGCCGCGAATCAGGTGGGTATGAAGCCCGCAAAGTGAATCCGTTCGGGCGAGTGGCACGCCATTGTATGACGACACGGCAGTATCTCAACGCAATTCACTGTTTCCGACACAGCCGACAGCCAAAGTCTCACGTGTCACGCCGTCAGGCTGTCATTATCGAAAA
>JAQBWV010000251.1 GCA_027624335.1 Planctomycetota bacterium | reverse complement strand
TGTTCTGTTCGGTGAGAACGGAAACGATCTGATCGACGGTGAAGACGGCAACGACACGCTTCAGGGCGACGCTGGAAACGATTCACTGCTGGGCAGTTTCGGCGACGATGTTCTCATGGGTGGCGATGGTGATGACACGGCTCGGGGTGGTTTCGGCGACGATGGCATGAACGGCATGGCCGGTGATGATTCACTGTTCGGCGATGGTGGGAGCGACCGCATTGCCGGGGGCAGTGGCAACGACACGATCGACGGCGGACGGGATGACGACACGATTCAGGGCCACAGCGGCAATGACCTGATCGATGGGAACCACGGAGACGACAGCATTGTTGGTCAGGCTGGCGATGACACGATCCTCGGTGATGACGGCAATGATACGATCGCCGGTGGCGATGGGCGTGACCTGATTCTCGGTCAGGACGGTGACGACGTCATCGACGGCCATGCCGGTTCCGATACTCTGCTCGGTGGAGACGGCAACGACCTCCTGCGAGGCGGCGGGTCAGACGACACGATCCTCGGTGAAGATGGCGACGACACGATCAACGGAGGCAGCGGCAACGACCTGGCTTCGACTGGAGAAGGCTCGGACACCGTCTCCAACGTCGAGACCATCGACGAGAGCTTCACGCTGCCAGCAGCCCTCCTGAGCGGTCTGGACGCATAGCTTGTGCATGACGCCGCTGGTGACACTGTTTATTTCGGGGTGGAGTCACCTGGAAGCCGTGGATGCGTTTTTCGGCTAACTGAGTCACGGACGGGGGGACGGGTGATGTCCATTATTTCGCGGACAGCAAAGGGCAGACTTCGTCATCACTGGTTTCACGAAGAGCGTCGCCCAGGCGCTAGCTGGTCACAACATTCGAATCAATGCGATCGCCCCTGGCTTGATTGAAACTGACATTCTCGACGGCGTTGAACAATCAACACTCGACCGCATCGTCGAGGACACGCCGCTGGGACGCATTGGAACTCCGGAAGACGTCGCCGAACTCGCACGATTTCTTCTGTCTGAGCAATCGCGATTCATCACTGGTCAAACAATCGTCGTCAGCGGCGGACGTGTGATGTTGCCTTGAAGCCCTCATCGGACTGAGGTGTCATTCCGGGCGGTGTGGCTGGGGCGGTGGCTGGCTGGTGCTGGAACGGTTTTACGTTGCGGGACCGGCCTGAATAAATTTCGCCGTCGGATCGCTGATTTGTTCAGATCGCCGTCTGCTGGCCGACAATGATGCCACGGTGGACACTGCGGCGGCGATGGTTCTGAGGCTTACGGTAAGGTGGTCGGTTGAGTTCGATCAGATCGAATCCCGTGAGTCGTCTGAGAGGCTGAACTTAGAGCTGAGACGAACAATATGACACATAACTCAGAGTCACACGAATCAGCAGAACCTGTCTTTGTTTATCTGGTCTGTCGCTGACCTTCTGAGAGGCGATTACAAGCAGTGGGAGTACCCTCAATGCTTCCCCCAGGGACAGTCCTAACCAGGTATTCTGGGACATCTCCTGTCCCTTTTCCGGTTGCGACCACTCAAAGTCGTGTCGGTGAGTTGGTCGCCGTAACTTCAACTCCTGTCACGCGAAAAGGCTCGCTGACAGCTACTGTCAACGAGCCTTGCGAAATTGCCCCGCTAGGATTTGAACCTAGACTAATTGAGTCAGAGTCAATCGTGCTACCGTTACACTACAGGGCAATGTGGTCGATTTGCTGGAGCCGCACGATTAAAGCTCTTGAGCGGCGGGAGTATAGCTGCACGATTCCAGTGAGCCAAGAGTTTCGACAAAGCAGTACCGCGAACTCCCTAAGGTTTCTTGAGAATTCAGGTTAGGAGTTTACACCACTGCGAAGCCGCTCAATGACACGAGCAATTCTGTGCGCGGCGATCGGGATTTCTTCGGGGTAATTGTCACTGCTCAGGGAGAACCGCACGGCTGACTTGTAGACATCTTCCAAGCGGCCCATGGCCATCAGCACGGGGGCTGGCTCGGCCGAGCCGCTGGCGCACGTACTACCAAGTGAGCAGGCGATGCCTTCCAGATCAAGTGCCACCAGCAGGGCCTCGCCGTCGACGCCGGGGAATGAGATGTTCAACGTGTTGGGCAGGCGTTGCTCGGCGGAACTGTTGAGGACGGTGGGCTCGCAGGTCGCTTGCAGTCGTTGTTCGAGTTCGTCGCGCATCGACTTCAGCTGGCCGATTCGCAAGTCCATGTCGGAGTGACAGATTTCGAGCGCACGAGCCATTCCTGCAGCGAGAGCGACCATTTCCGTGCCGGGTCGCCGTCCGGATTCCTGATGACCTCCGTACTGCAGCGGTGCCAGCTGCACTCCGTCGCGCAGCAGAAGTGCTCCGATCCCGCGCGGTCCGTGAAACTTGTGGGCTCCCAGCGACAATGAAGTTGCTTTCAGTTCGCGAAAGTTGACCGGAATCTTTCCAACAGCCTGCACCGCGTCAATATGCAACGGGACTCCTCGTTCCTGACAGAGGCGAGCAAGTTCTGCCGTGTCCTGGATGACGCCTGTTTCATTGTGAGCCAGAATCAGCGTGACGAGCTTTAACTGTTCCCAGGGCAGGTTCGGAAACTGATCCGGAAGAAGCCGACCGTGCGCGTCGACGTCCATGTTGAGCAGTTTCCAGCCTCGTTGCATCAGCGACCGGCAGGATTCAGTGGTTGCCGGGTGTTCGCCTGCCGTCAGCGCGATCGCCTCAGGTAAGGACGATGTGAAACCGAAAATCGCCATATTGCTGGCTTCGGTGCCGCCGCTGGTGAAGACGACCTCGTTGGCGCTGGCACCGAGCAGTTCCGCAATCCTTTCCCGTGACTCTTCGAGGGCTCTTCGAGCCTTGCGGCCTTCGGCATGGCGGCTGCCTGGGTTGGCGTACGCAAGTCTCAAATGATGCGCCACCGTCTCGATCACTTCCGGTAATGGCCGAGTCGTTGAGTTCGCGTCGAGGAAAATCCGACCGGGCTCCGTTGCGGTTTCGGTGGCCGAATCCGCTGCTGCAGAACCGTTGGTATGCTCATCCTGAATCGACATGGCATCCGCTTCCGTTGGGTTGATATTTTTGACGCTGACTTTTATCGCAGAGTTCGCCGACGAGCAAAACACAGAGGAATTGGAGACCTCTCCGTTCCTCCGCAGGCTCTGTGTTTTTTCGTTCCGGGAATTGTCGCGGGCGGAGTCACTTGTTCCTGCCGACGAACTCGCTGACGCCGTCGCTGCTGATGAGGAGAAGCCGTTTGCTCAATGGATGGTCCATGCGATTGTGATCGTCAACCACTTTGGCACGGACCTGCTGAATCACGTCGTCCGAATCCAGACTGACAGCGACAAAGAAGTCTCGATTGGGCACGCCAGCGACGAATTCCCGACCGAGAATTTCCTGCAACGACGCATGAAACGTCGTACTGAGCAGTCTGGCCGAGTTGTAAGCATCCGGACGCTGCGGCAGCAGAAGCTGAGGTCCGCCTGGCTCTCCGGTCTGCAGCAGTTCCATCGGGTTCTTCGCGAAGTACTCGTTGAGATTCGTCAGGGCGATAGCATGGAGATCGTCCACCGATAGACCCCACGATTCGATGAGATCCTGGCGGACATACCAGTAAGCATCGGTTTCGTCGACGACGTACAGGATGGCGAGTCCGGCAACCCATGTCTGAGCTGCAAAGTCGAAGAACTGCTTTTTCCAGGTCGACGCCGGGTACAACATCGGCATGATGCGGTTGCGAATCTCGTCGAGCCCTGGGTTCAGTCTGGAATCGCTCCAGTTCTGCACATCGTGCAACGTTTCGAGTGTCGGCTGAACGATCTCGTGAAACTGCTCCGGCGAATTCGTGTAACGGCGATAGACGTTGAAGAGGTTGATCGTCGAGTCTCCGAGCCGCAGCTGGAGCTGGTCATCGACGGTGCAGAGAAACTCAGGATACTGATGGCGAGCGACGCTCAAAACCCGATCAGCGAACATTGATGGCGGATCGGCCAGTGGCTCGGAGAACTCGATCGATCGCATGACCAGTCGCATGATCGTGTCGGCTTCGGGATCGAACTCTTCGTCCTGCAGATAAATGACCATGACACACAGGCTGTGGCACTTGATGGCTCGAACTCGCCAGCGACGCCACTCCTGAGAGGTGGCGGCACGTTGCCACCACGGAGTCTCAGGACCGAGCACCGCTTCACCCTGTACGCCCAGATTTTCCTGGGGGATAGCGAGTGGTTCGAGACTCACGACATTTCGCCGCACGGGGAATATTTCTTCCAGCAGAAGCGAGTGGTCCTGAAGCCGCTCAACCGCAGGAGCCAGCCAGGTGCTGTAAAGTGTCAGAGAGAGTCGATCGTCCGATGAGGTCAGATGCAGAATGTTCCCGTCGGTCTGAGAATTCCAGCCGGAAGGATGCCGCAGCGTAAACCAGTTCGACGGTCCGATGGACCTGGTCCAGTGTTCGGGAACGTGCGCAGTCAAAGAGGAATCCTCTGCTTTTTCATCAATTTCTCCGCGTCATGGATCTGAAACTTCAATGCCCATTCTGAAAGACGCTCCGCATCCGGTCGGGCCGGCCTGTCCATGTTAACTTGCCCCTGGTGATTCGAAACCGTTCGTCTCCTCATTGTGGTAACAGTCCTCGGGAAGGCCGATGGACAGTAACGGCCAATGGCGACGGTCGCTGGAATCGATTTTCGATACAGGCTACACTGCCTGCTTCGAGGAACTGGCTATGTTTCCGTCTACGTTAGAAATAGTGAAGATTCGTTAAAATGCCGCATACCGCCAACGCTAAGAAGGCTCATCGCAAGAGCCTGAAAATTCGCCTCGCCAATCGATCCAAGCGATCTGCGCTGCGGACACTGATTAAGAAGTTCCGAACATCTCTCGCAGACGCGGAAGTTGCGTTTGCAGAGAAGGAATTGCTTTTCCGCCTGGTCACGAAACGGCTAGACCAGTCGGCAGCCAAGAATTTGATCCACAGGAACAAGGCTGCGAGAGACAAGTCGCGGCTCGCCAGTCAGCTTGCAGCTGCAAAGAGCAGCTGATCAGAGCAGGGTCGTTCAGGTGATTGACTGGCCCCGGCATCTTCAGAATGTCCGGGGATCCTGTGAACGCAGGTGAATGCTGCTTTGAGCGAGCTGCGGGTCGTAGCCGTTTGACGCAGGAAATTGACCAGAATTGAGTCATCCCAAACCGGTGCCCAGGCTTGCCCTCTGCACCGGTTTCTCTTTGCGCGATGACAAAGTCATATCGCTCGTGGCCGGCGAATTCCCTGCAGTCGCTTCAATCAGTTCAGATGCGTCAATCCCACGCTGTCGACTTTGACGGTTATTCCGAACAGTCGACGCAGGAATTCTATTTCACTCTGGCAAAGCCTGACGGCACTCCTGCCTGTGCCGATTCGGTTGCCCTTTCCGCAATGGTTGACCTTGCGTTTTCGAACGCTTTTCACAGTCGTAACCACTGTGCGAGCGCATGGCGTAACGGTTAGACGGAATGTCTGACTGGGACGAGTTGCAATGGACGCTCACGTTGTGCTGGTCGATCAATGCATTGCGGTAGAACCGGTGCAATCAATTCATGTGGCTCAGCCGCTTCTACAGCTTTGCATGCTTTTAGAGAAAACTCCGGTTGTGCGGACAACTTCAGTCTGCTGCCGGGTACCGAATCTGGAAGGAGTCGATCGTGTCTGTTCGTCCATGGCTGGTAGATTTTCGTGCGAAACTGATTCGGTCGGCAAAGTCCCACTCCCGAAGAGTTCATCGCCGTTCTCAAGCTCCCACGTTGCGTTCTCACGACGCCACTGGTCAATCGTTAGAAATGCTTGAAGACCGAACATTGCTGGCAGCATCAGTGCTGTTTGGCCTGGGCGAGCTTCAAATTCTGACTGACGCCGATGAGACAGTGACGATTCGCGAAAACCCAACCGTTCCAGGTCGAGTTGACGTGCAGATCGGCACCGCTTCAACAGCCGCTACCTCGGCAGCATCGCTTCCGACGGTGTCGGCGAATGCCGTCACTTCAATCGTGATTATCACCGGTTCGGGTGAGAACACGATTGATCTCAGCGGCGTGACGGCTGGCGTGTTCTCTGGTCTGCCGACAATCAACGTGCAGTCTGGCGACGGAAACGATGTCATCATTGGCAGTCCCGATCTGGCCATGTCGGCTGCGGGACAGGATGGTAACGATACGATTACCGGCAGCATGAACGGCGACACGCTTTCGGGCGGTGATGGAGACGACTCGATCATCGGCCTCGCAGGAAACGATGACATCGATGGCGGAGACGGAGACGACGTCGTCACCGGCGACGATGGAGACGATACCGTTCTGGCGATGGATGGAAACGACACGGTCACTGGCGGCCTGGGCAACGACAGTATCGTTGGTGGCGATGGTCTGGATAGCTTGTCCGGAAATGAAGGCGATGACACGCTAAACGGAAACTCAGGCGACGACACGATCACTGGCGATGATGGCATGGACCTGATCTACGCCGGTGCCGGGAACGACCTCGTCAACGGTGGCAATGACTCCGATACGATCTTTGGAAACTCCGGTGCGGATTCGTTATTCAGTGACGCCGGTGATGACTTTGTCGATGGCGGCAGCGGTGCGGACTCGATCGAGGGCGGCACTGGAAATGATACGCTGAACGGAATGGCCGGACCTGACACGATCGTCGGTCGTGATGGTAACGACTCGATCCGTGGCGGTTCGGACGGCGACCTTTTGTTTGGCGACAGCGCGGGGACGATCGTCGCCGACTTTGGCAACGACACCATTGATGGTCAGGGAGGCGATGACACGATTCTCGGCGGCGTCGGGGAAGACCTTCTGCTGGGTGGAATTGGTAACGACCTGCTTCAGAGCGGCGATTCGTTGTTCGGTGGAGCCGGCAACGACACACTGCTTGGATCGACGGGCGACGACTTCCTTAACGGCAATTCCGGGAACGATTTGCTGTTGGGATTCGAAGGGGCAGACACACTGCTGGGCGGTTCAGGAAATGACACGTTGAGCGGTGGGCTAGGGAACGACTCTCTTGCCGGACAGGGTGGAAACGACGTGGTCTCAGGCGACGAAGGTGAGGACATCATCATCTTCGGGGGAACCGGAGACGGTCAGGACACCATCGACGGTGGCACGGGTTCGGATACTGTCCAGGTCAACGGAACTGGGCTTGCCGACAGTTATGTTGTCGGCCAGGACGCGCTCGGACTGCTGACGATCAGACAGGCGACGGCAACGTTGACGCTGAGTCCTTCCTCGGTGCAGACGGTGATCGTAAATGGAGCCGCCGGGGACGACACGATTCAGGTCGAAAACCTCGATCGGGTCGGACGTATCGTTCTGATCGTGAATGGTGGAGCAGGTAGTGACACGATCGACGCAGGGGGAGCTGATACCGGGACTGTGATTGTCGAACTCAATGGAGACGGCGGCCAGGACACTATCCTGGGCGGCTTGATGAGTGACCGGATCAACGGTGGAGACGGTGACGACTCAATCACTGCCGGTTCTGGAAACGACACAGTGTCGGGCGGTGAGGGTCAGGACGAAGTCTTCGGCGAAGACGGAGATGACCTCATCCTGGGCGACGGAGGCAACGACACGCTGTCAGGTGACGATGGCAATGACGTCATCGACGGTGGACTGGACAGCGACATCATCACCGGCGGAAACGGGGACGACACACTCCGCGGCAACTTCGGTGATGATGCACTTAACGGCATGGCCGGCAACGACTCGATCTCGGGATCCTCCGGTCAGGATACGATCGCGGGCGGTTCCGGTGACGACACGCTTGATGGCGGTCGGGACGATGACCGAATTCGTGGCCAGAGTGGAAACGACCTGATTCGCGGCAACCACGGTGATGACTTCATCACTGGCGACGCGGGCGACGATGAGATCGTCGGTGGAGACGGCAACGACACCATCATGGGTGGCGACGGATCCGACGGACTTGCCGGTAACGACGGTGATGATCTGATAGACGGCGAAGGTTCGGAGGACACCATCATCGGTGGAGATGGCAACGACACCCTGCGTGGCGGTGGGAGCAACGACACAATTCTGGGTGAACAAGGCGAGGACGTTATCAATGGAAATTCAGGAACTGACCTGGGGTCGACGGGAGAAGGAATCGACCCAGCTCCGATCAGCATCGAGATCATCGATGAAAGCTTCATGCTCGATTCGAACATGATGATGAACGTCGACGGAATCTAAACTCCACCATCGACGTCGAGAATAAAGAAGAGCCCGGTCTGGCATGTCCCGACCGGGCTCTTTCGTTTTCCGGGGTCCACATTTCTCACGGAACAAGTGCTTGTCCGAAAACAAGTTCGCGAACTGTGTCGAGTCATCCATTCCATCACCGATGATTCCAGCGTCAGGTCGCGAACCATTGCGAGAATGTGATCTCCAAGAGCTATGACCGATGATCCTGAAAGTCACAGGCAGTCTGTGCTCGCTGTGCCGCCTATGCTGTCCGAACCTGAGCATGGCAGACTATGTCCGACACGGTTCCCGGTATTAGCGGAAAGCGGGTGTTTCTGGCAGAGAGCGTGTCTCGTCGTCAATCTGAATTGAAACCGAAACCAGACTGAGGCAATGCGAAAGGAAGTCGACCGTGTCTACAGACAACACTAACAGGCTGATTGTCACCGGAGAGGCCACGGCAATCCTGCCAACTCCGAGCAATTCGAAACCGATCCGCGTGTTTGGAACGGCTGCGATTCGCGAGACCTTTGATCAGAATTGCCTTCAACAGGCAATCAATGCGCGTACGGCTCCGGGAGTGACGGACCTGGTGCTGAACCCGGATGCGCACCTTGGATATGGAGCGCCGGTCGGGTGCGTGATGGTTTCTCCGACGCATGTTTATCCGGGGCCGGTTGGAGTCGATATCAAGTGTTCGATGAGCCTGTTGCAGCTTGATCTGCCGGAAGAGGCTGTCGCTGAGCGGAGGGTTCGTCGAGCCCTCATTGACGCGATCTGCGAGCGAACTCCGACTGGCGCCGGTCGCGGGCAACGGCACGCCACGAAGTCGCGAGCGGTCGACGCCGAGCTTGGCCAGCGAGTCGTGATCGAAGGTGCGTCGCGTTCAGTTTGCGAGGATCTCGGAATTCCACCGGGATGGGCTGAGCGATGCGAGGACTCGTCGCACGTCGGACATGATGACACGCTCGATGCGTTGGGGAATCGAATTGGGAAGCTGATCGGAAGCGGAGACTTTCCCCGATTCACTGACAAGATGAGCCAGCTTGGTTCTTACGGAGGAGGTAACCATTTTGGAGAGTGCGAAATCGTGCAGGTCGGCGATGATCAG
>JAQBWV010000250.1 GCA_027624335.1 Planctomycetota bacterium | reverse complement strand
GGTCCGCTCCCCGTCTCCACTTCGTCATTGTTAAGCCTGACAGTGGGCTTTCGACGGCTGCCGTTTTTCAGCAGTGCCAGCCGGAAGCTGAACCTCGCGGAGCATCCCAACTTGTCGAGTGTCTGCAGCGTGGCGACCTGACGAATGTGGGCCGCAATTTGTTCAATTCACTTCAAAAGCCAGCAGAATCGCTGAACCTCGAAGTGCGACGACTGATCAACGAATTTAGCCGACAACCGTTTGTTGGGCACATGATGACTGGTAGTGGAACTTCCTGTTTTGGTGTCTGTCGACACCGCAATGAGGCCAGGATGGCCGCAGCCCGGCTTAAGGCACTACGCCTTGGTCGTGTCTTTGTGGGGGAGACCTCATTCTGACACGGCATGTTTCAGGAGGGACAGCTGTGGAGATTTCAGAAGTCAGAATAAAACTCATGGACGATCCCAGCGATCGTCTGCAGGGATTTTGTTCGATCACCTTTGACAAATGCTTTGTCATCCGCGATCTGAAAATCATTCGAGGCGTGAAGGGCTCGTTCGTCGCCATGCCCAGCCGCAAGCTGACTGATCGCTGCCCGAAATGCGGCACAAAGAATCAGCTGCGGGCGAAGTTCTGTAACGACTGCGGAGTCGAGCTTTACGAAGATCGAGCCATCAAAGACGACGACGGACGAGCGAAACTTTACGCGGACATCGCCCACCCGATTAACTCCGGCTGCCGCGACCTGATCCAGCGAAAGGTGCTCGAAGCTTTCGAAAAGGAAATCATCCTCGCACGCCAGCCCGGCTACCGCTGCTCGTACGACGACTACGGCGAAGACCGCATCGCCAGCCTCAAGAATCCGCAGGAATCAGAAACACAAGAAGCTGACGTTCCGGCACCATCCGCTGCCATCGAGCCTCCTGCATCGCTAGCCCCAGCAGCAGCAAACGAAAGCCGAACCATCCGCATCGACGGGCCGGACGGTTCGCATCGCCGCATCGAGCCCGCTCAACCGGATGTCGCCAGGCCGCATCACCTGGATGCACCCGACCGGGAACCCGCTGTCAACTCAGAGAGTGGCTCGACATCCAGTGAAGACTTCGGCACGGGGGTTGTTTAGCAATCAGTTGGGCCAACCGGAAGCGGATTTCATTGAGACGAATCTTCCTCCGATTCTCCGCAGTGTTGCTCGGCGGCATGTTCATCTGGATGTCTATCGTCGGAGGCGGCATGGGCGATCCACCGCATGAACGTGTAATGACGTGTGGTCCTGGGTTCGCTTTTCTCCTGTACGGTTTCGGCGGGGAGCGTCTGGCTGACTTCATTTTACGAGTAATGTTTGGTTTGACGTCTGCAAAGCAAACAAGTGGCACTGTGCCAGGCGACGACAATGAAACTGTTGTCGATACTACTTCAACCGATAGAGGTTGAGTTCGCTTTTAACTGGCAATTGGTACTCTGCGAATCAAGTCAACTCACAGAACGGCATGGTACTTCACAGACTGGGACCAGTCGGCAACTGATATTACAGTTTGGTGCATGTACTGAAGCTCAAGTACTGACAGGCAATTGACCGGGCCATACGGTCAGGTGACCGTTCTTGCCTCACATGTGTTTGGTGACAGCTATTCTGAGGAATCCACGAGCTTCTCATGAGCCGCTCTCGTAAATCGCGCGCTGCTGGCAGTGGCTCAGTACCCTTTCTTGTGGTGGACGAAAACCGCCTGGCATGGACGGCGGTTGAGTCGATTCGTCCAGGTGTCGATCCGGCAGTCCTTCGACCAGTTTCCGCTCTGATCTACGGGCCGTCTGGATGCGGGAAGTCGCATTTGTGCGACCTGCTGCTGGCGTCGCATGGCGATTCGGGGGCGATCGTCTCCGCAGCCGATTTCGCTGAGCAGGTCGCTCGAAACTACAAAGCTCCAGACACGTTTGACCCAGCCAGAGAATTTTCTCCTCTGAAACTGCTGATTATTGCGGATGTTCAACATCTCTGCCGACATCCGTCGGCGCAGCGGGTACTCGCTACCCTGATGGATGATCTGCGCCGCGCCGAGACGACGATTGTCTGCACGTCGAATCAGCCGCCGGCCGAACTCAAAGGGCTAATCGCTCGACTGGCCAATCGATTTCGTGGTGGGCCGTGTGTCGCCGTCCGGATTCCAGGTCCGGCATCTCGAGTCAAGCTGCTCAGCCATTTCTGCAGCCATCTTCAGATCGCGATTCCACTTCCGTTACTGAGGCTGTTTGCGAACGAATTGGCAGTCTCTCCGAGAGAGCTTCTCGGTCTGCTGCTGCGGTTCGAGGAACTCGTAAAACAGCAAAAGGCCATGCCTGACGCGAGACTCGCAAGAGCATTCCTGAATCAGGAAGTCGCCCCTTGCTCCGTGACAGTCGAGGAGATCTCCAAAGCCGTGGCCCGACAATTCGGAGTTCACCTTGCAGACATGCGGTCACCCGCTCGCGACCATGTTCTGGCAGTGCCGCGCCAATGTGCGATGTTCCTCTCTCGCGAACTGACCGGCGATCACTTCTCGAAGATCGGCGATTACTTCGGTGGAAGAAGTCACAGCACCGTGCTGCACGCGTGCAACCGAATTCGACAACAGCTCGACAATGATGCCGGGCTGCGTCAGCAACTCAAGCGCACTCGGCAGATGCTTCGAATCGTGTGACTTTACGACTCGATTTCGACCGTCGCTGAGCCGTCCCTGTTTTTCTAATTGGTCAGCACCACTTTGACTGACACCTTCAGATGGCTGGAATTCTTCACCGACCCTAATTCCGCGAAGCAAGATGCTGTGAGGGTCAGTTTCCGCCTAAGCTTCCACCTCGGAACAGGTCGGAAGTTGTGCCGGCCGAAGACTGCGGCTTCAGTTTCTTGCTGCGACCGTAGATGCCGGAAACGGCTCCTGCAGCAGTGCGATCTCCAACGACTTCGTTCGTCCCAACACTCGCGGCTCCGGCTTTCAGGTTGAACGGTCGATCGACGAGACCGGGAACGTACAGTCGACGCTGAGGCTTGTAGCCGACGTGAGCCAGAAAGTCGCTCAGTCGAATTTCTTCGATGCCAAGACGGCGAGCTTCGTTTCGCATCGCGAGGAGGTGCGCGGAAATAGCCTGGCGGATAATCTTGTCCTCTTCGCGAATGGCCAGGGCAGGGTCTGGAATGTCAGCCAGAATCAAATACTTGGTATCCGAATCCAGTTCCGGATCGCCCTCGTTCCAGTCGAGCCATGTATCCGGGAAATGCTCGTAACGGATGCGGGTTCCGTCGTCCAGAACTTCGTGATTCAGTTTCGCGCCGGCATCGGCAATCAGATCATGAAACTGATCGCGGTCCAGAACACCATCCTGATCGAGATCTACCTGACCAATGACAGCAAACATCTCTGTTCGGCCAGGACTCCACAGCGGAGTGTAAACCGGATCGCCCTTTGAAATCGGATCGTAAATATCATCGTCGAGAATTCGGGCTTCAGAAGTGTGGCCATCGATGATCCGAGTGACTTCGATCTGACCCTTAATGTCTTCCGCACCGCGAGCGACTCCGTGATGCGCCTTCCTGTAAACTGAGAATGTCGTTCTCAGGCGCAGCCGATCCTGTGAACCAAGGTTGATCCACACCAGACCGGCCGTGTTATCGATCCATCGGACCAGTCCGTCCGGGCGTTCAAAGCTCTGACGAGTTGCATTCTTCAGCTTGTCGCGCAGATCATCGACCTGCACTTCGAGTTGGCTAAGATCCGCGACATATTTCTTACGCTCCGACGTCCACGTAGCTGTCGCTTCATCGAACTCAACCTGCAGATCGGTAAGATTTCGACGCAGATCTTCGATCTGCTTCTGGCGAGCGTCGAGTTGCTCCTTCGTCGTATCACGCAGCTGAGCGAGGTCGCGTTCGGCAGATTGGCGTGCCTGCTGATGCTGATTGACCTGCGTCTGGTACTGCCCTCTCAGTCCGGCGAGGTCAGTGTTTCGCGAGTTGACCTGAGTCTGAAACTGATCGCGTTCGCTTTTGAGATCGGCGACTCGTTGTGACAGAAACTGGACAGCCGCTGCCAGAGTGGTTGTCGGCAGCGGTCCGTGATCCGCGTTTACCTTCGCAAGGTCAACCGTGATCGCTCCAAGAATGGTATTTGCCGCTCCCTGCTGGTCGGCCCCGACATCCGGCTGGTTATAACCAGCCGCCGCCTTGAAAGCCTCAATGTCGTCAAGACTCTTGCGTGCCCCGTTTTCGGCGACCTGCTTGTCCGCACCGGCTTTGTCAAACCGAGCCTTGTTGTCTGCCAGTTCGCGGAACTGCATGTAAAAGGCAACCCAGCCGATGATCGCCATCATGGCGAAAATGGCCAGCGTGATCTGAAGTCCGACCGACTTGTTTGAAGCAGCCATACCGACACCTTTGAGACGGGAATCTGACGACTTAAGCGTTCGTTCGAGAAGCCAAACGTCAAAATAACAGCGAAACTGTGCCGCATAGCGGACAGAGGATTATCCAATCAGCGTAAAATTGAGCGGGCTACAGACGGCCCGCGAGTCTGCGCCCTGCTAGCGCACCTTCCGCCGAAGAAGCAGGTTGACAAGTCTATGTGTGGCCCGGTGCGAGTCAAGAAGGATCTTACGGATCGGTCGACTGTGGCGTCCGCAAGAGTCGGAGCATTCAAGAGGGGAGTGTGGTGACGGGCAGCTTGTGATGAGTCGGCAGAAGAGACTGGTTCGTTGGATGTGTCCAGATAGGCGTGTTGTGTCGACTTTTTCTGATTCTAAAGGGATTGAGCTGAAGCCGAGTCCGAGATTACGCGGCGGATTTTTCTGACAGATCGCCAGTTTGCAGTCATTCGAAATTCGAGCAGCGTTTCAAACTCGCGGTGTGCCCCCTGGCTCGGCCAGCGTGATGTCTCGTGCAGAAATTCAAGTCGCACCGACACTCTCAGGGCCGGTGGCACGTCTTTTCAACAGACTGCTATGCTCCGCCTCGACCGCACTCTGCGGATGGTCAGCAATTCTGCCGGAGAACAGCGTGGACCTTCCGCAGAAATGCACCTGGACACTCAACTTTTTCGACGGCGGCACCTGGTTCCAATGAGCAAAACCCTCTACGCCATTGATGTTTTCTCGCTGGTCTTTCAGGTCTATCACGCCATCCCTCCGATGACGGGAACGTCCGGTCAACCGACAAACGCGGTGTTCGGGTTTACGCGGGATCTCCTGACGATTCTCAGGCTGCGCAAACCGGACTACATGATCTGCGCGATGGACCTTCCGGGTCGTGGTGTCCGGGAAGACATTTACCAGGAGTACAAGGCCAATCGAGACGAGATGCCCGAGGATCTACGTCCTCAGATTCCGCTGATCGTCGAAGTCATCAAGGGTTTCGGCATTCCAGTCATCGGCCTCGAAGGCTGGGAAGCCGATGACGTACTGGCAACTCTTGCCCGCCGCGGCGAAGCGGAAGGTATTCAGGTCAACATCGTCACCAGCGACAAGGATGCCCGACAACTGCTCAGCCCGCTCGTCCGGTTGTACAACGTCCGCAAGGACACGTTTCTCGACGAAGCCGACCTGATTGCCGACTGGGGAGTCCGAGCGGATCAGGTCGTCGACTTTCAGGCACTGGTCGGCGACAAAGTTGACAACGTTCCTGGAGTTCCACTGATCGGTCCGAAGAAAGCCAGCGCACTGCTCAACCAGTTTGGAACGCTCGAAGACGTGCTGGCTCACGCGGACGACGCTCCCGGCCAGAAGCTTCAAGAGAATCTGAAGACGTACGCCGACCAGGCTCGTGTCAGCCGTCGGCTCGTTGAACTGAACACGCAGCTCGACTTCGAACTCAACTGGAACGCGGCCCTCGCCGGGCAGCTTAACGTTGCCCGACTCACAGACCTGTTCCGTGATTGCGGTTTCCGGAAGTTCATCAACGAGATTCGCGACTTTGCTCCGGAAGGTTCGATCGTCGAACCCGACCCACTGTTTGCCGAAGACGATCCGGTTGTTGAAATCATCACAGACGAAGTCAACCTGCAACTGCTTGCCGAACGGATCGCCGCGGCCGAGTCAGTCACATTGCGGCCCGAATTTGATGGTCTGGATCCATTTAGTTCGACGGTTCTGTCACTGACTGTCGCGACGGACGAACGCAGTGCAAGCTTCGTCCCGCTGCACGAACTCGTTTCAGAGCAGTCGCTGGATCCGGCGGTTGTCTGGAAAACTCTGGCACCGGTTTTGACCGCAGGCGAGACGACCATCTCCGGCCATGATGTGAAGGCAACATTGACGTCACTTCGCCGAGCCGCCGACATGTCCGGTTGCGGAGCCAGTCTGGAAAGAGCTGAACCCGGCCTCGACACGATGGTCGGAAATTACCTGCTGTCTGCCGGTTCGAGAAACCACAGCCTTTCGCAACTTGTCGAACGCTACTTCGGCCTGCCGATCGAACCGTTGTCGAGACAGTTATCGTCTGACAGCAATGAGCGGGCACCGTTCACAGTCGCAGAGCTTGCAAAGTGCTCGGCGGAAGAAGCGTGTCTCATGTTTCGAACGTGCGTGAAGATGCGCGAGGAACTCGAAGAGAACAACCTGTGGGACCTTTACCACGACCTGGAACGCCCGCTGATCTCCGTACTTGTCGACCTGGAACACACGGGAGTTCGCGTCGACCCGGATGAACTCAACCGACAGAACGACGAGGTCAGTGCAAGCATCGAATCGTTGATTGCTGAGATTCACGCTGCAGCGGGAGAATCGTTCAACGTCGACTCACCCAAGCAACTGAGTGCCATCCTGTTTGAAAAGCTCGGCCTGCCGATTCTGAAAAAAACGAAGACGGGCGCGAGCACTGATCAGGAAGTGCTGGAACAACTGGCCGCCCTGCACGACCTCCCGAAAAAGATCATCGAGAACCGGCACCTCGTCAAACTGAAGGGCACGTATCTCGACACTCTTCCCAAACTCATCAACCTTGAAACGGGGCGCATTCACGCCTCGTTCAATCAGGTCGTGGCGGCCACGGGGCGGCTGAGTTCCAGCAATCCGAATCTGCAGAACATTCCAATCCGCACTCCGGAAGGAGAGCGCATTCGACGAGCCTTCGTTCCCGGCGAACCCGGCTGGAAGTTTGTCTGCGCCGACTATTCACAGATTGAATTGCGAGTCCTCGCTCACCTCAGCGGCGATGTCGCGATGCAGCGGGCCTTTGCCGACGGCATCGATATTCATCGTGCCGTCGCCTCCGAAGTGTTTGGCGTATCTCCGGAAGACGTCGATTCAAGTCAGCGACGTATGGCCAAAGGCGTCAACTTTGGAGTGATCTACGGACAGAGTTCCTTCGGACTTTCAACGGCGTTGGGTATCAGTCGTGAAGAGGCGACTGCATTCATCGACAGCTACTTCGAACGTTACTGCGGCGTCGCAGCCTTCATGGAAACAACGCTTGACGAATGCCGCGAGACGGGTTTCGCAACGACAATCCTGGGCCGACGACGAGCCATCTCCGGCATCCGTCCGTCGCGACACGGACAGCTCAACATGCCGGAGCGGACCGCCGTCAATACCGTCATTCAGGGCTCAGCGGCTGACCTGATCAAAACGGCCATGATCAACATCCACCGCACGCTCAAAGCCGAGCAGCATCCCGCCCGCATGCTGCTCCAGATTCATGACGAACTGGTCTTCGAGACTCCGGAGTCCGAAGCCGAATCGCTGGTCACTCTGGTCCGCACCGGCATGGAAACAGCATTCACACTCGACGTCCCACTGACTGTCGACATCGCCATCGGCGACAACTGGCTCGACGCAAAGTCGTGACTGATTCTGCGTCCTGTTTCAAGGAACATGCCAACCGCGTGAAGTGACCAGCGGGCCGATCACTACACAAGTCGGAGACATAAACAGGGGGAACGGATCGAATACCGATACGTTCCCCCCGTTGAGAATTCTGCAGTCAGATTCTTATGGTGACCTACACGCCGTCGAGCTTTGTCAGCTGGAACGGGCTGAGGATGAAGGTCTCGTCGATGGTTTCCAGATCGAGGAAGTTGTTGGAACCTTCGCCACCTGCGCCCAGGTCCGTGCCCGAGTCGCCGTCCAGCGTGTCGTCTCCCTGATCACCGATCAGCGTGTCGTCGCTGCCGCCGCCTCGCAGCGTGTCGTTCCCGTCGTTGCCGCGGAGCGTGTCGGAACCGCCCTGACCCTGAATCAGATCGTCGCCATCGTTGCCGGCTATGCCATCGCGACCATCGCCGCCCGTGATGACGTCGTCGCCGTCGCCACCGACGATCTCATCGTCTCCGGCCTGACCGTTGAGCGTATCGTTACCGTGATCGCCGCGGATGGTGTCGTCGCCGGACTGACCGTTGATCAGGTCGTCATCGCGACCACCGTCAGCGATGTCGTTGCCGTTGCCGCCCGAGATCGAATCGCGACCGAAACTGCCATCCAGCGAGTCATCGCCAGCGTTCCCGTTCAGATTGTCATCGCCGAACTCGCCACGCAGCGTGTCGTTGCCTTCGTTGCCGACCAGCGTGTCACCATCGAGGCCGCCGAGAATGCTGTCATTCCCCAGCCCGCCCGTGATCAAGTCAGCACCGGCTCCACCATCAACGAAGTCATCGCCGTCCTGAGCGTTGATGGTGTCAGCACCATCGCCACCCTGCACCGAATCGTTGCCGGCTCCTGCATTGATCAGGTCGTCGCCGGCGTCACCGAACAGGCTGTCGCCGAACACTCCGCCGGTGATTGTGTCGTTGCCGTCACCGCCTCTCAGTTGAACTCGCACGCTGCCGGCCACCAGACCGCTTCCGTCTATCGTGTCATCTCCCAGACCGCCGTCGACGGTCAACGCACTCAGCGAAACGCGGCTCAGATCACCGATCGTAATCGTGTCCGCGCCGGCCTGGCCGTTGACGAATACGTTGCTGATCGAAGCATCGATCGTCAGTCGCGAACCGCCTTCTGTCACGGTCATCTGACCGTCGATATCCTGCGCGACGACAACCGTGTCGTCAGTAACTCCCGTGTTGACGATGACCGTGTCGCCACCGTTACCACCAGAGATCGTGTCGTCGCCAGAGCCGTCGCCGTCAAAGATGATGACATCATCTCCGTCGCCGCCGGTCACCATATCCGCTCCACCCTGACCATCCAGCGTGTCATCGCCGGCCTCGCCATCGATCGTGTCCCGACCGGACCCGCCCAGAACCGAATCGTTGCCGGCTCCAGCGAGAATACTGTCGTCACCGGCTTCGCCATTGATGAAGTCGTTCCGGCTGGATCCGATCAACGTGTCATCGCCGTCGTCTCCCAGCAGCGTATCGTCGCCGGTGTCACCGGTGATGGTGATGGTGACAGTCGCTGCGTTACTCAGTGCCCCG
>JAQBWV010000011.1 GCA_027624335.1 Planctomycetota bacterium | reverse complement strand
GGCGAGTCTGAAATGCAGACTCGCCGCTTTTTGCGTGCAATCTCGACAGGCCAGACTGATGTTCGATGTTCGCCAGACGTCCTCACGCTCGCGCGGCAATTGCTTCGAGAGATAGCTCGGTTCCGACGCGAGCGTCGCGAACCTTCTCGATGATCTGTCGAAAGATGTCGGCGTCCTTAACGCCACTCACCTTCATCAACGGGTCGCCTTTGGAGTTCAGTAAAATCAGGTCGCCAGCGTGGAAGTATTCCTGTCCAGGCTGCTGGACATATTCGATGTCCGCAACATCAGTGAGCGCCAGCGACTGAAACTGTTTGGCTCCGATCACTGCCCATCGCTGAATGGAGCGGTTCGTCAATACGTAGCGCTCGCCAGTCAGCTTCGCCACCACATAAAGCAATACACCAAGTGGAGCAGTCGGCAGCACGAAGATCAGATAAGAGAGCTTGATTCCCCAGATTCGAAATGGAATCGTCTCGTAAAGACTTCCCAGTAGACGTCCCAACCCGGACGCCGCAATCGACGGATACTTTGAGCGAATCTCGGATTCGCCGCTGGCATGAACACCTGTAATTGCCGTAGACATGAAAACCGTTTCCTGAGTTCTCGACGATAAGCCGTTACCTGATGACAAATTGCGGCGCGGACACTAGCAGACGCTCCGGTGTGAATCCAGCCTGGCTGAGGCCAGGGTTTGCATCTGAAAAATGCGATCCCCAAGGCGAAAACACTTCAATTCCAGGACTTCACTTGTGGCCCCGCCGAACCAATGTATCTGGACATCAGGCCGTTGATCGAGAGTTATCCCAGCTCGTAAAATCGCACCGCATTGTCGTGAAAGAGCTTCTGCTGGAAGCTTTTGGGGCGACTCCGGACGACCTCTTTGAGAGCGTTCAGCCAGCCACCGAACGGGGCGGTCAGCGTGCAGACCGGCCAGTCTCCGGCAAACATCACTCGATCTTCACCGAACGTATTCATACAGAAATTCATATTCGGGGCCAGATCGGCAGCCGTCCAGTTTTTCCGATCCGCCGTCACGATGATGCCTGAAATCTTGCAAATCACATTCGGCAGCGCGGCCAGTTCGCGGATCCCCTTTTCCCAGCTGGCACGCAGTTTTGCATCCTTGTTCTGGACGCTCAAATTCCCGCAGTGATCCACAACGAATTGTGTCTTCGGGCACTTTTCAGCGAGCCTCGCCCCGTCAGTCAGCTCGTCCGGTCTCATACACAGATCGTATCGCAAACCGTGCTCGCCCAGCAGTTTGATATTCTGAACGAACTGTGGCTCCAGACACATCCCCTTCGGACGATCGGCGTCGTGTAGAACGGTGCGAACACCCTTGAGATGCGGGTCACCAGCAAGTGGCGTGATGTACGCCCGAAAATCTGCCGACTGCGGCGAGCCACCAATGACGGCACCCAGCATCGGATTGTCGTCTCGCCTGCAGAGTTCCAGCACATACTCCGCTTCCTTCGTCTGCAGAGACGGTGCCACGTTGACTTCCATGTAGACCGCCTTCGTGACATGACTCCCCGCCGTCGCCTGCAGGTAATCTTTCATCACAAAGCTGCGGTTGATTGACTGTACACCGTCATTGGACAGCCACGGGAGCTTGAACTTTTCGAGATCCCAGAGATGCAGATGCGTGTCGCAGACGTTGATCATGCTCTGATCAACGTCGCTCTGGCCAGCGGCACTTTTGTCTGCGGAGTGGGCGAGGCTGCCAGTCAAGACAACAGCTCCCGCAGCGAAAGTCGATTTGAGAAACACTCGGCGATCAATGATCTGTGACACGGGACGAGGCTCCGGATTAAAGAATGCGTTCGAAATAACTTCCCGTCTTGCATTTCATTCCCGCAATGGCCAATCGCCATCGCTTCAGAAATCAGCCTTGGACTGAGGCAGAATTCGAAAATCGCCAACCTGAAAAAAGACTGACAGCTTCAGCAGGCTGTCGAGCAGGTGCCTGAGAAACTGGTCAGGAACTTCATACTCGTGCAGCACAATGTCCCCGGCGATGAACTCCAGCGCGTCGGATAGATTGGTTGCATCTTCCTGGCTGACGCTCAATTCCATCTCGCCACGATAGCAGAGAGATTCGTGCTCGGGAGTCCAGCCGTTGTCTTCAGCCCAGTCCAGCACTTCATTCCAGAAGTCCACAGCAATGACGTACGAATCGTCTTTGTTGGTCAGGCGTACGTTGCTCAATACCGTGCTCCCTCGACGATAAAAACGACTGGTTCCACCAGCGTGCCCTGTCGAAATATATCCGCTGTCCGGCGGAGCTTCGACTCAACAGCCATGACACATTCGACGTTCGTCAGAATCTGCAGGAGTATCGTTCGAAGCTAACAGTTCCGGCCAGAAATGAAGTTGGAAATGACGCTTACCCGAATGGGAACCAGAGAAGCCTGGACGAATTGTCCTGCCGCGCCAAGCAACGTGATCCCTGTGCTGAACTCGCCCTGAAAGAATCGCTACACGTGGCTGACGCCAGGCAACCCCGTGACACCGGTTTTGCTTGATGATACTGAGCAACGGCGCGCGTCACCGCGTAATGACCGAGAGGATCCTATTGGACGATCGCGTCCGAGCCGACTCCGTAGCTCAACTTGATATCAGAGCCCGCCTCGATCGGTTGTGTCGCGACGCCGTGACCAAGCGTGCGAATGAACGCGGCGATTCGGCGAGCCGCCTCGAAACTGTCTGGGGTAACAAACAATCGAGCGAACGCGTCGCGCGGAGCAGCGAGCATCACCCGCGAGACGATCCCCTGTTCAGCAATGGCAGTTTCCCACGATTCCGAAGGGGCGAATCGCGTTACTCGAACAGTGCCACGCATCAACTTCTGCAGAACATAAGTGGACGATCCTGACGAAGTCGGCACCATCGCCGCCACGACTTTGCACTCATAGTCCAGCGCAACTCCTTCGAACGGTCCGGCTGTTCCGGACTCGATTTCTGAAGTCCGCGTCATCGCCGTTAATGCACCTGTCTGCAACTCTGCCCGCCCGAACAACTGCGTTGCAGGAAGCAGGACTACCTGATCGTTCTCGATTCGAAACAGAAGCTCTGTTCCGTTGCGTCGACGTCCGACGGGATTGATCCGCAATTCGAGTTCTTCAACCGGACGCTCCGCCGTCGCCAGTTCTTCAAAGACTTGATTCACTTCCACCAGCTGTTGTCGCAAAACTCTGTATTCTGCATCGAAATCAGCGGCGGCAAGCAGTGCCCGACGACGGTTCGAGTCTTCCTCAAACAACCTCTGCTGTAACCCCAGAAGCCTGCCAGAGACGTCGGCCAGTTCCGCCTGGATTTTCTTCAGGTCAGCCGCTGCGTTATCGACGGACGATCTGGCCAACCGAGATTCAAGCTGTGCAACGGTTGACCGCAACTCCCGCATTTTTCCTTCTGCGAACTCGAGCGGCATCACATCCGGTCCGAGTTCCACGATGGGCTCGGGCAGGATCATGGATTCAGTTTCCCTGGCTTCCGTCACACTGGAAACGGAAGGCGACTCAACGACCGGTGGAACTTCCGCCGAGGCTGCTTCCGAAGCAGCAATCTCGATGGGCTCCGGCTCGACGGAGACCTGTGCAGCGCGCAGCCCTGCCAACACAATCAGGATCACAAGAATCCCGACGAGGTTGGCAATGATGTCCAGAAACGAGTCCGACCCGAAATCAGGATCGCCTCGACCGACTCGACCACGCATTTATCTCAGTTCCAGCTTTTGAATCCTGATCTCGAATCACTTTTCCAGTGCCGCGTCCGCCTCTTTGAGTGCCGCTTCGATCAGCGACCTCAGTCTCTCTTCGCCAGGCTGGGCCGCCAGACGCACCGACGGAACCCAATAGAATCGGTAAGGAGCCTCGCCCCACTTTTTCGCCACCTCGTCGAGTGCCAGAATCGTTCGATTGGTCACCTCAACCATTGACAACTCGACACGTCGTGTTACCTGCAGCTGACTGGCGATTACAACGCGATCAGCTTCCACTGTGATATCGACGACCTTCTCAAGACCAAGTGACGCATCCGGATGACTGAAACCCCAGCGACGCCGACTCTTGAGCGAACGCAACAGATTCGACTGCGAAAGCGGTGGCATGGCCGAATTGCTCGCACTGTCTGGCGAACCGTCGCTTCCCCCACCAGATCCGGAGTTCGAACTCGTCGAACTGCCGGAATTCAAATCGGAAGCACGACCCGGCTGTGCAGCTCCGGTCGCACCGGGCGTCGAGTGACTGTCGACTGATGCTGGTATCTGAGTTTCGACCTGCCTCTCCGCCTGAACGCCAGCGTTCGTTTGTGACGACGGACCCTGCAGTGTTTCGACTTCGCCACGTGTCACTAAAGGATCAACCGTCGAAACCGGATCGCCACCAGAACCATTTCCACGACCGCCAATCTGTTTCCCATCCGGATTCCTGTCCGGAATGCTTTGACCACCTGCGGCTCTTGAATTTGAAGTCAGTGGCGATGTTTCACCTTCGGAGACTCGATCGGTCGCTGATCGTCCGCTGGGGGCGGGCAGCCACCGAGGCAGAGTAGTTACAGCCTTCTGAGCATGCCCATTTCCACTCTCGCTGTCAGCGAGGTTTCCAGGCAGCCGCGTTGACGCATTTCTCATCCCGTCTGAAAGTCCCGATAGCCTGCTACTCTGCAACAGGCTGTTGCCCTGTTGAGCCCGTTCAGCGAGCAACTCATCAAGCACTCCGGAACGAAGCTGTTGCTCCGCCGCCGCAAGATTCGTCTTCGAAACGCCCGGTAATCCACCACCGAGAGAAGCGCCTCGGGACCCATCAGCCACGGAAGAGTCGGCTCCGTCACCAGCATCCGATGAGCCTGATCGACGGTTTCGGAAGTCGTCACTGCCGAAGAAGGAGCGTGATGCCGCCGGCCCGCGTGCGACTCTTGAAATGTCAATCGGGCCGTCTGGACTAAGAACCCTCGGACTTCGAATCGGCCCTCTGCGAATCTCCGCCTCGACCGCCGCCAGACACTCACGAACGGCGTCGGGAGTCGTATCGGGAAGTTCGTACTTGAACTCTGCTTCCACCAGTTCGTAGCCGAAGTCGCCAATTAAATCTTCGAGCGCAAAGACGGCCGTCGAGAACGCTTCCGCTCCCGACGGTCGTACCAGAATCAAAGCGTAGGGCTTTCTCGATCGTCGACCGGGGTCGGCCAGCTGGTCGCGCGCCATCCAGTAGCCGAACAGTGCCTGCACTCCCGATCGCAACGGATTCTGGTCCGGGCTGAACTTTCGCAGCACTGAGATGGGAATCTCAACCCGCTCCGCTTCAAACCGAACCACGTCGTCGGAACACTCGATAATGATCGGCCTGCGCACTGTGCCCGTCTGTCCGTCATACGGCACGATGGAGTGGACCGGGCTGGCGAGCTGCTTCTGCTGACTGTTGATCAGCTTCCGTGACTCGTCCAGCCACTCGATGATCTGCTGATTCTCAGCCTTCAACTCGCTCGATTCCTGGTCCAGCTCTGCTCGCAGATTAGCAGTCCGGATGATTGCCTGCTGAAGATCGTCCTGCTGTGTCTTCACTCTTTGCAACTGCTGCCGCAAAGCTTGCGACTTGACGCTGACATTCTGCAACTGCTCTGCTCGCGCTGACACTTCATGGTCAAGTTGCCTGGCTAATCGTTCCAGCTCGGCAAGCTCCGCCAGGGTCTGAGGAGACGCCTCCCGAATCGGCGACGGCAATCGCTCCCGAACGAGCAAAGGGGAAATTGGTCGACACTGCGGATCGTCTTCGTCAATCTTCAGAGCAAGTGGTAAACCGTGCGGCCCGGCCGCAGCAACGTCTCCCGGTCGCGGAGATTCATTGGGCGCATTCACTCTGGCCGCATGTTTCGCAGTAGCAATCGCCACGGCTTCTTTGCGAATCCCTGCAGACACAACGACAAGCATCAGCACCAGCGCCCCGATCGTGCAAAGCAGCACGGCGAGAAACGGAAACAGTGTGACAGGATTTGATGTCCGCCGTGAACGGGCCATCCGAAAAACTCTTAAAGGTTATTCGACAGTTGAATAAAGTGTGCCACTGGCTTCGCCAGTATTTCTTTCGGTGGAAGTGTTTCCTTCGATTGGAAGAGTCTCCAATGCCAACTGAAACACTCGACATCACTGACAGAGTCAGTGGCACACATTGAATCGCGAGGCTCCTCATTGTCGTTACTGTTTTGCGGGTTGCAGAACGTGTTACGCGGCCTTCGACGATGTCACTCGCGAAGTCAACAGATGCACGGCAGCACTCAGCGTGTGCAGCGTGTCATCGAGCGTCGTGTTCGAATCGCTCTTCTCCAGACGCTCGATAATGACCAACTGAGTTTCCGCCAGTTGCCGCTGATTGATCGACATCTGATCGAGTGATTCAGCCAGTGCTCGCTGAGCCGTCGCCTGTTGCGACAACGAATCTCGACAGCCCGACAGCGTCTGCGACACCGCCAGACTGAGCGACGATTCCAGTTCGCCCTGGTGCCGCGACAGCGTGTCACTCCAGCTGGTCCGCAGTTCGCCGAGGTTCGACTCCCACAAGGAAGCGTGCCTGGCGAGCAGCATTTCTGTTTGTTCGAGCAAGCGGCTCGCAGCAACAGATTCTGCCTCCATCAACGGGCTGGCAATCGATTCTTCTTCGGGGAAATATTTCGTCACGAAATCCAGCGCCAGCACTTCAACATCTGCCAGCACCGACTTCTGCAGCTTCTCGACAAATGCGGAAGCAAACACCAGAACCAACGAGAGACTTAACGACAAAGCCGTCGTCCCAAATGCGACTCCAAGCCCGTTCGCCACCATTCCAAACGACGATTCCAGTTTGGCGGGATCAAGATTCTCGATGGCGTGTGTGATCCCAATGACCGTTCCCAGAAACCCCAGAATCGGCACAGCCCAGGTGATCGTGCGAACGAGCGAATAGCTGCTGTAAAGCTGCTCGCCAGCAAATTCGGCAAGATATTCCAGATGCGAGTTCAACCCCGCAGCGGACCTTCTCCCCAGCACGAACTTCGCGATGCCGCGGAGCCGCTTAGCTGCCAGCGTTTCTCGAAACCTGCCCGGCAGTCGACTGAACGATTCGTTCAACTGGCCCGCATTGAAAACAGCGTTTCCGCCGGCAGAGTCGACCTCCGGCTGCCACTTCAGGGCATCCTGATCAGCCGAGACAGATAACCATTTGCCACCGACCGCCGCCATTCCAATCCAGAACAGAATAGTGGTTCCATACGCCAGCGGGTGTCCGCAGAACAGTGTCTCCAGCGACGCTCGATAGCTCGGCACCAGCGGAAGGACGACGTTGAGCAGTCCCAGGTAGAAAATTCCGGCAGCAGCAGTCCCACTGACCACCGGTGCTCCCAGAAGCCGCTCCAGGACCGACTGCGAAAGATCATCCGACGATGCCACGTCAACTTCAGTCAGATCGTCTCGTCGCGAGCCCTCATTTTTCGGCGTTATGCCGTCCAGACTCTGCCTGTTCTCCATCGAAATTCCCCTCCTCGCGGATATCGTCGAAAACACTCTGGAGACGCGAAGCGACCTCGCCGCACGATTCGCGCAGAGTTTCCCCGACTGATTCATTCGTCAGAATCGGCAAACTCAGGGGGCTCGATCCAGAAAATCACGGGCCACCGTCGCGGAATGTCCCGCGCCAACTGTGTCTTCAACCAGTCGGACCAGCCTGGTTCTGACTGATTGTCTTTCAGGCAGGTCAGGCGCTGCTTGACCGAATTCAGAATTCATTTTTGTCGATTTTCTTCCCGACTTTTCGTCAAGCAGAGCCTGGCCCTCCGGAAATCAATGAACGTCCTCATGGATTGAGCAGGCGGTGACTCAGTTGGTTGAGTCGTCGTCGACCTGTACTATCCCGTCGACGGACTCAAATTCCTCTCCCACCCCCACACAATGTCTGAGCGGAACCACGATGGCAGAGCTCTTTCACGAATGCGGAGTTGCCGCGATCTATTACCTGGGCGACGGCGCTCCGAGCCGTTTTTCGCCCGAGCAGGGAGGCGCCCAGGCATCTCGCCTGATCCCGCGAATACTTCTGGACATTCAGAATCGGGGCCAGCTATCGGCGGGCATGACTACTTTCTGCGCCAATCGGAAACAGCTGATCGATACTCATCGGGAAGTCGGCTCGGTGACCGAAGTGTTCCACATGGCCCATCACGATAAATATGACGAACTGATGACGGAGTACGCCGGCCCGGCCGCCATCGGACATGTTCGATACGCCACCTGCGGCAAGGAAGATCGCAGTTACGCTCAGCCCTTCGAACGTCATCACATCGAAAAATCAAAATGGTTCAGCTTCGGTTTCAACGGCCAGCTGTCCAACTATCAGGATTTGCGGCAGGAAATTCTCTCTGACGACTTTTTTCATCTTGCTCGCGAGACCGATACTGAAATCCTGATGCACATTCTGTCTCAGGAATTGCGACAGGAGATCGAATCCAGTGGTCAGACCAATCTGATCACCGTGCTGGAACGTCTGTCGCGACGGCTTGACGGCGCCTGGAACATCGTCTTTCTAAACGCGCTGGGAGACATGTTTGTCGCCCGCGATCCGCTCGGCATCAAACCGATGTGCTACGCAGTCGAAGACAACATGTTTGCGGCCGCCAGTGAAAGCGTCGCTCTGTCCAACATGGGCTTCAGCGATTCAGCAATTCAGAGCCTGGAGCCGGGACACGCCATCATCGTCGAGAAGGGCGAGCTTCGTATCGAGAAGTTTGCCGACAGCCCTCGCAAAGCACACTGTTTCTTTGAGTGGATCTACTTCGCCAACGTCGCCAGTTCGCTGGATGAACGCAGTGTCTATCTCACACGAAAAGCACTCGGCGAAGAACTGGCGGAGCAGGAAAAGCTAAGTGGCATCATTATCGACGAGGACACGGTCGTCGTCCCCGTGCCGGACACGGCTAAAGCCGCCGCGGACAGCATGGCCTTCAACCTTGGAATTCCATCCCTCGAAGGTCTGATCCGCAATCGTTATATCGGTCGAACCTTCATCGAAGGTCGTAACCGTGACGAAAAAGTGCGAGCCAAGTACACGCCCCTGCGAGAAGTTCTCGAAAACAAACGTGTGATCCTCGTCGAGGACACCATCGTCCGGTCGACGACGATGAAAGCATTGATTTCACAGCTTCGAGAGCGCGGCAAAGTCCGCGAACTGCACGTTCGCGTCGCCTGTCCTCCAATCATCGCCCCGTGCTTTTACGGAATCGACATGTCGACGATCAACGAACTGTTCGCTCCGAAGTTTCTGAACGGTGGTGAAATGACGCCGGAAGTCGAAGAAGAGATGGCCAGGACGCTCGGTGCCGACAGCCTGAAGTACCTTCCACGAGAAGCGATCGCCCGCTGTGTCAGTCTTCCCCGTTCCAGCCTGTGCCAGGCGTGCGTCGACACGAAATATCCAACACCTTGTGGACAGAAGCTGTATCAACTCGCGCTGGATGCCAGTCTCACCGGTGAAGACAACGGTCGAACTTACGACACACCGTTGGTCACAACACGAACTTAAGGCACGTCAGGAAGCAGAATCTGAATCCCCTCGTTCCGACGCGCCGTGTCGGGACGGACGCTCCGACGCGTCGCGTCAATCAACACCCCTCGTTTGAGCAACCAGGCATTCGGGAGTCTCATGGTGAGTGCGGCAACGTCTCCTGAAACGCAGGATTCACCGTCAGATCCGCGTGGCCTCGGAGAAAGAGTTCGCCAGCTCCTCGAGCTGATTCGGTTCAGCCATACGGTCTTCGCACTTCCCTTTGCGCTTCTGGCCGCAGCCGTCGCCTGGTTTCAACCAGACACTGTGTTCCGATGGCAGGATCTGGTCGGCATTCTGCTGTGCATGGTCTTTGCACGTTCGGCCGCGATGGCATTTAACCGGCTGGTCGACGCAAAGATCGATGCGGGAAATCCTCGCACCGCCGGTCGACATATCCCTGCTGGAATCCTCTCTGCAAAGTCCGTCGCGCTGTTTACGATTGTCTGCTCGGTCGCCTTCATTGGTTCAACGCTGATTTTCCTGCCGAAACAGCTTCCGATCATTCTTGCGGTTCCTGTGCTGCTGTTTCTGCTGAGTTATTCGTACGCCAAGCGTCTGACCGTCTTGTGCCACTACTGGCTGTCGACGGCATTGATGCTTTCGCCAATCGCCGCCTGGATCGCCGTCCGTGACGAGTTCGCGATCGTGCCCGCGCTGCTCGGACTGGTGATCTTTTTCTGGGTCGGCGGCTTCGACATCATCTACGCCTGCCAGGACGCTGACTTCGATCGCGGCAGTCGTCTGTTCAGCATTCCGTCCCGCTGGGGTATTCGAGGTGCTTTGCGCATCGCACTGGTCAGTCACCTGTTGACGATCGCCGCCTTATTTTCCCTGTGGCACTTTGCCGGCTTCGGACCGATCTTTCTGGCCGGAGTGATTGCCGTTTCCTTCCTGCTGATTTACGAACACTCGCTGGTCAGCGCGGACAATCTCACGCGAGTGAACATCGCCTTCTTTAATGTGAATTCGATTGTCAGTTTCGGACTGCTGACATTTGGCGTCGCCGACCTGCTGATCGCGAAATAGTTGCTCACGAAACCGTGTGCATCAAAAACATGCCGTGCAGTCTTTTTCAATTT
This sequence comes from Planctomycetota bacterium, assembly GCA_027624335.1. Lineage (GTDB taxonomy): Bacteria > Planctomycetota > Planctomycetia > Planctomycetales > Planctomycetaceae > JABMPE01. The sequence goes on along the minus strand of JAQBWV010000011.1, from coordinate 38,055 downwards.
TCGAATGGAGTCGGACCGTGCTGGACCCACGCATCAGAAAACTCGCCGAACTGCTCATCGACCACAGCACGCAACTTCAGCCGGGCGAAAAGGTACTGATTGAGGCGTTCGACCTCCCCGACCCTTCGCTCGTCTGCTGCCTTGTCGAGATCGCACACGCTCGCGGTGGCATTCCAGTCGTCAGTTGGAAAAGCAACGCGATCGCAAGAAGCCTGCTCCAGCACGGCAGCGAAACCTCTTTCACCCTGTTGGGAAACCTGGAAGCTCACACGATGGAGCAGATGGATGCTTACATTGGGATTCGTGGAGCCGCCAACAGCAACGAGTTCAGTGACGTTCCCTCCTCACAGATGCAGCTTTACCAGGAACATTGCTGGCAGAAAGTGCACCTGGCTCTGCGAGTGCCTAAGACCAAGTGGGTAGTCCTGAGATATCCGACGCCGTCGATGGCTCAGTCGGCTGAGAAGAGCACCGAACAGTTCGAAGACTTCTATTTCAAAGTCTGCACCGCCGATTATCCGAAACTTGCGCAGAATCAGAAGCCACTGCAGCAACGCATGGAAGCCGCAAAGCAGGTCCGTATCGTCGCTCCGGATACCGACCTGACATTCTCAATCGAAGGCATCCCCGTCGTTCCGTCACACGGTCGGCGAAATATCCCCGACGGAGAGGTCTTCACTGCCCCCGTCCGGGACAGCGTTAATGGCGTCATCACCTACAACACAAAGTCGCTGAACCAGGGAGTCGTGTTCGATCGAATTCGCTTCGAGTTCAAAGACGGAAAGATCATTCACGCTGAATGTGCCAACGGACAGAACAAACGACTCAACGAAATTCTCGATACGGACGAGGGGGCGCGCTACATCGGCGAATGGTCCCTCGGCCTGAACAACGAAATCAACGAGCCAATGCTCGACACCTTGTTCGACGAGAAGATCGGCGGATCGCTCCATCTGACTCCCGGAAATGCGTATGACAATGCCGACAACGGAAATCGCAGCAAGGTCCATTGGGACATCGTGCTGATCCAGACAAAGGCTTACGGCGGGGGTGAAGTGTGGTTCGATGACGAACTGCTTCGCAAAGACGGCTTTTTCGTGCATGACGATTTGCAGCCGCTGAACGAAGGGCTGGCCTGAACTTCAGAACGGTCGCCTTCAGGATTTTCCAGTCGAATGGAAAAGACTTTGTTGATGTTTTCTGAATTCGGGAAAAGCTGCCGAGGTTACTTTTTCCGCCTCGTTTATTGTGTTCTAATCGACGTCGGACATTTTCAACGAGGAAACTGTGGTCGAGTTCCGGGGCGAATCAAGCAGCCAGATGGTTGTACGGTTCTACTGAATGGCAAACCGGACGTGCCTCATCAATTAAGGGATTGAACATACATGCTGCACTACACGTGTGATCTGTGCGGTCAAAAAGTTGAAGAACGACGATTCATCGCTCGTCTTGAGGTCTACCCGTCCTTTGATCCGGACGAAATTACGGAAGAAGACCTCGACAATGACAATTTGTCAGAAATCTCGGAGCTTCTTGCCGATATGGAACTGACTGGCGAACTCAATCTGGACAGCGTCGAGCCAAAATCGTTCCGGTTCGATCTCTGCCGCGAGTGCTGCCGCAGCTACGTGAAAGATCCGCTCGCTCGACATCGGCTGGGAAGAATGCGATTCAGCGAGAATTGATTCTCGGTCTGGTAGCATTCGGTTGTGAATGTCACAGCGGGAACGGCTGACTTACAGCTCGATCGTACGATTCAGAAAGGCGGAGCCTTGGCTGGAAAAAATCGCAGGAAGCGGCGTCTGCCACGCAGCGTGGTCGTCATTCTGGGAATCGTCATTTTCCTGTTGCAGCATTTTGGCGTCTGGGACCGCATCCAGAACCAGATCGATGCCGTTATCCCCACGCAAACCGTCACGGAAGACAATGGCACGTGGCGAGTCATTCGGGTCGTCGATGGCGACACACTCGTCCTGCAGAATGACGAGCGTGTCCGGTTGATCGGTGTCGACACACCGGAAACCAAACATCCCACGAAGCCTGTTGAACCGTTTGGCCCGGAAGCCTCATCCTTCACGAAACGAGCCGTCGAAGGAAAAGTGGTGCAACTCCAATTCGACCGCGAGAAGCGGGATCGCTATCAGCGTCTGCTGGCATATGTCTACGTCGGCGACTGGTGCCTCAACGAAGAGCTTATCCGAGCCGGCTACAGCGAGTGCATTACGCGTTACCCGTTCGATAAGTCCATGAAAGCTCGCTTCCGATTGGCGGAAGGTGAAGCGAGAAATTCGCGACGCGGCCTGTGGAGCGTCCACACGACAATCGCTTCAAAGCCATAGGGGTCCCAGAGTCCGTAAAGCCATCACTCACTTGTACGATGACTCATCCGTACCGCTACTCCGGGCTTTGCCAGACGGGCAGCGTATGCTGAATCGCGTCTTCCAGGCCGTGTGCGAAAGGTTCGCAGGCAAACGTTGGTTTCTGACCAGTGAATTCCAGTTCGGAAATCAGCTCGCCAGTCTCTGATCGACCACGCATACGTGAGGCAAAGATGTCGTGAAACTGGTACTCGTTGTTCGAGCCCAGGCCAAACGCTTCCGCAACACGAGTCACTTTTCGAGAGCCATCTTCCGCGAACCGCGAGAGTTGCACGATCACATTGATCGCTGACGCAACCTGAGCCCTTGCGACGTAGATCGGAATATCGACGTCCGACATCAGCGACAGCGTTTCGAGTCGGACCAGTGCATCTCTCGGCGATGTCGCATGTACTGTGGTGAGACTCCCGGTGTGTCCGCTGATCATTGACTGGACCATGTCGAGCGCTTCGCCACCGCGAACTTCACCGACGATGATCCGGTCCGGACGCATCCTCAGCGACGCTCGAAACAGTTCGCGAATCGTGACCGCCCCGCGACCGTAACTGTCAGCCTGCTGAGCTTCCAGGTACAGCGTGTGTTTCTGCGCGAGTTTCAATTCTGAACTGTCTTCGATCACGACGATCCGCTCGTTCTCGGGAACTGCCGTCGACACGGCGTTAAGCATCGTCGTCTTACCGGTCCCGGTTCCGCCCGCCACAACGATGTTCTTTTTCAATCTGACGCACATTTCGAGAAACTCGCGGGCCTCGGTCGAGATGCTTCCCAGGCGAACGAAATCTTCGAGGCTGAAGATGTCACGTTTGAATTTGCGGATGGTCAGGTAAGTGCCTGTTCGCGAACTCGGCGGAATGACCGCATGCACGCGCGAGCCGCCAGGCAACCTCGCATCCAGGATCGGTCGGTCGCGATCGATCTCCCGTCCGACGTACTGAGCGATGTTGCGAATCGCCGAGATCAACGCGTCTTCGCTCTCAAAGCGTGCATCCGTCTCGTACAGCTTTCCGTGACGCTCGACATAAACCTCGCGAAAGCCGTTGACCATGATCTCGGTGACGGAATCGTCTTCGAGGAACTCTCGAAGCGGCGCCAGAAAAAACTCCAGCGTCGATTCAAACACCGATTCGCGAGACATTGTCGGCCTTTTCTCAACAGGAACACCGGAGATCGACGCAGCAGACGGCAACCGGATGATTATCGACTCGTCAGTGTATCGCGTCGCAATGAGTCATCCAGCCTTGCAGAATCTGCAACGAACTCTGGCACTATTTTCAACCAGCTTTCAACCAGCAGAATCGCTGCAGGGCCGAAACCTGCCAGATTCAACGATCGGTCGCCCTGCAAGGGTTCGGCACGGAAGTTGCCAAATACAGGACTCGAAACGCATCCGAGGTGGGACTGCCGATTGGGAGGTCGGCTGTCAGCGTGGCGAGGCAAGTGGAGGGCGTAACGCGTGAAGTGGCTCGACTCAGTGCTTCGCGAATACGTGGGGCAAGGCGCAATACGATCGGAAGTCCTCGATCGAAACGTCGCTTTCGACAGCGACGCGGGGAATGTCGAAACGATCGACGCCTGATCCCGAAACGTGACCGCCGTAGTAGCTGAACGCCCAGTCGAACCCGTGACGGCTCAATGCAGCACGCGTGTCGCCATTGAAGGATTCGCGTTTCCCTACCGGATAGCTCAACGCCGTGATGGGCCGCTCCAGTTGTCGCTCCATGCGGAGTCTTGACTCACATAGCTCAAGGTTCTGCTCTTCAGCCGTGACGTTCGCCAGAACTGGATGCGTCACCGTGTGAGCGCCAAAGTCCATACCGGCATCGCTCATTTCACGGATCATCTCCCACGACATCCACTGCCCGTTGGCGACTTCCGCCGGAGCCCGGCCTGAGCCTGTCTCCTCAGCGATGCAGTTCAGGAATTGCTCAGTCCGACTGCCGCTGAGCCGGTAGTAGATCTGCAACAAGGCATCAATGACGGAGCGACGATCCGAGTTGTCCAGCGCCAATGGATCCGGCAGCCAGTTTTCGGCAAGTTGAATTCTGTCGCGAACGCTGGAGCGGACCATCCAGACGATTTCGTCCCACCAGGCAAGTCGAGGCTCATCGATAAATCCGGTAGCGGTGAAAAACACGCCAGCAGTATCGTTCGCCTTCAAGACGGGAAAGGCAAGATCGTGGTTGTCTCGATACCCGTCATCAAAGGTAATCATCGCGAATCGGGAAACCTGCCAGGGTCGGCGACCGCTCGACTGCAGATCGCGAATCGCGCTCGGCAGCTCGAACAGGCCAATGACGTCAAAACCGCTTTTCAACATCCGCACGTGTTGCTCGAAGTCGTCCTGAGTGGCACTCCAGAGTGCCTCGTCGAACAACGCATCACTGGGTTTCCCGATCCGGTGATAGTTCAACACCACCAGGCCATTCCAGACTGGCAATGACTCCAGTGCTCTCATACATCCTGTGGCAGACAACGTTCGCCGAAACAACTCGCGTTTGTTAATTCTGCCAGCCATATCAATGATCCTGACCAAGTCTGCGACATCGATCCCGCAACCCTGAAACTTAGGTCAGTCTGAGAAGCAGTCAAATGGTGGAAGCGCAATTCCGCTCGTCTATCCGGATGTCAGACTACTGGGCAGGGCCGAAAATCCGCTAGACTCAATTCTTCCGTTCTCTTCGTTACGACCGGACGCGATCCACATGTGTTTTCCCGGAGACTTTGCCATGACAGAACAGACAACCGTAACCCGGCGTGACTTCGGACTGGCAGGAGTGAAGTCATTGCTGACACTCTCACTGCTGGAGACAATCTTCGCTCGCAATGCGTGGTCCGCAGAGGTTCAACCAATCGCCGCAAAATGGGTCGCTGATCTGAACGAGCTTGCTGGCGATGTCAAAGAACAGCGAATCAGTCAGGTTGCCTGGCAGGAGAAAGTGCAGGAGCTTTACGGTCAGATCGAACTCGACGAACTCATGCAGTTCGTCAACTTCAAAAACCTGACGAAGGACCTGAAATTCGTTGACCATGGCGCTCGCAGCCTGCAACCGAAGTTTCCGGACGTTGAAGGTCTGCCGAAGAAGCTGGTGTTCGGAAAACAGATCTTTGCGATCAAGCAGGGTCAGTCAGTCGTTCCGCACGGCCACAACAATATGGCCACTGCTTTTCTGGTCCTGAAAGGCGAACTGCACGGACGGCACTACGACCGCATCGAAGACGAATCGGCGCATTTGATTATTCGCCCCACGATTGATCGAAAGTTCGAGCCAGGCGAGACGTCAACCGTGTCCGACTACAAGGACAACATTCACTGGTTTAAGGCGACGAGCGAATCTGCGTTCATCTTTAACATTCACATTCTCGGCTGCCGCCCTGGAAGTGGATTGCCCACGGGGCGAGTTTACGTCGACCCGAACGGTGAGTCGCTCACTGACGGACTGGTCAGGGCTCGGCGACTGAAATACGACGAAGCTCACAAACTTTTTGGATAAGACTGTCGCGAATTGACCATGGACGAACGACTCGCCAGCCGCGACATCGTGCTGCTCGGAGCCGGGCATACGAACATGCACATCGTGCGCATGTGGAAGATGAATCCGATTCCAGACGCCCGGCTGACACTGATCAGCTCTTTCAGCCGCGCCACGTACAGTGGCATGCTGCCTGGAACTCTCGCCGGCCTCTACGAACCGGACGAAATGGCAATCGACCTGTTTCGATTCGCCGCTCCGTCCGGAATTCGAGTCATCATCGACGAAGCCATCGGCCTCGATCCCGACCGACGCCGAGTGCTGTTTAAAACCAGACCGCCAATCCAATTCGACGTGGCCTCTGTCGGAATCGGTTCTGTTCCGGCGGGAGCCGATCAATGGTCGGAATCTCCCGCCGTCCTACCAATTAAGCCGATGGCCACATTTCGAGACCGTCTGCAGAGGCGACTCGATCAGATTCAACATTCGAATCCGGCAAAAGGAACCGAAGCTCCGCTTCGACTCGTTGTCGTTGGCGGAGGTGCCGCTGGCGTCGAGGTCACGCTTTGTCTCGACGCTCGGCTGCGATCGCAGGAACTGAATGTAGAAACCACACTCATCGACTCCGGCAGCAGCATCCTGAGAGGTTATGTGCCGGGCACGGTTCGACGAGTCGCACAGCATTGTGCGCAACGAAGCATTGAGATTCGGACGAACATACGAGTCGAACAGGTAACCGACGTCTCGCTTCGGCTTTCCGATGGCCAATCGCTCGAAGCAGATCTCATCATCTGGGCTACCGGAGCGACACCGCCTGCACTGATCTCGAACATTCCCCTGGCCAAAAGTGACGATGGATTTCTCGCCGTCCGCAACACGCTTCAAACAATCGACAACAAGCCTGTCTTTGCAGTCGGAGACTCGGCAACACTGGTGGACTCACCCGTTCGCAAGTCAGGCGTCTATGCAGTTCGCCAGGGCCCGTTCCTTTGGGAGAACCTGCAACGATTCCTCAGCGATCAGCCGTTGCTGTCTTATTTACCTCAGCCCGGCTTCCTGTCACTGCTGGCCGACGGGCAGGGAAGCTCATTCCTCGACTACAAAGGGTATTCCGCACACGGTCGCTGGGCCTGGCAGTTGAAAGACCACATCGACCGCAAGTTCATGAGGATGTATCAGCAGTACGAAAGCGTGCAGATCATGCCCGTAAGACGCGATCAGACCGATCCGGCATCGCCAGGCCGTCCGGCCATGCGATGCCGCGGTTGCGGTGGTAAAGCGGGAGCTGGCGTTCTGCGAGCGGCTCTGGAGCGTATCGGCAACGAGCGTCCCGATCGCCGTCACAACGCCGTCGAACATCCCGAAGACGCTGCGATGCTCAATCCGACTTCGCCAGCGGAAATGATCACCATCGACTTCTTCCAGGGATTCATGGACGACCCGTGGCTGGTTGGCAGGGTTGCTGCGTTGAACTCGCTCAGCGATATCTGGGCAACCGGAGGCACGCCAACTCAGGCACTGGCGATGGTTCAGTTGCAGGAAGGCCATCCGAGACAACAGGCAGAGTTGCTTTACCAGGTCCTCTCCGGCTGCCTGTTTGAATTCGATCGATGCGGAGTCGAACTGCTGGGCGGGCACACGACCGAAGCGGCGGAGTTGACTGTCGGCTTCACGGTGCTCGGACAACTCAACGGCCAGCCTCCTTTGCTGAAATCGGATGCTCAGGCCAATGACCTCCTGATACTTACCAAGCCGCTCGGAACAGGCTCACTCCTTGCGGGTATTCCTCAGGCACGAACAAGAGCCGAATGGATCGACCGCATGCTGGTGTCAATGCTTAAACCAAACGATGCGGCAGCGGACGCAGCCAGAAGATCCGAAGTCCACGCGGTCACCGATGTGACGGGCTTTGGGTTGGCCGGACATTTACTCGAAATACTCGACGCCAGCGCACTCGACGCGCACATCAACCTAAGTCGTCTGCCGTTACTGCCCGGTGCAAAACAGCTGCTGCAGGATGGGTTGGAAAGCACGCTCGCACCAGCCAACCGTCAGGTTGAATTCCGCACAATATGCGAGAACGACACATTGAAACTTCAGCCGGAATTCGCAGCGTTATTCGACCCGCAAACATCCGGCGGTCTACTCCTGTCCGTTTCCATGGACAACGAAGCTCAATTGCATGCGCGACTGCGTGACGCGGGAGTTGATGCACGGACAATCGGCGAACTCCGCGCAACGCCTGGCCCGGCAACCATTCATCTGCACCAGTAATTCAGGTGATTCACCTGAAGACATTGCCGTCTCAACCATGCAGTTGCCGCGACATTGCGCGGAAATGGCGAATGGCCTGTCACGGAGTGCTGAACACGCTGCACCGGGAACGCAGCACCAACACACTTCAAGGCTGCCCGCGTACCACCCGGTTTCCAGACTGACTCAACAATCACAATGTCGGCCTGAGCAGCAGCATCGGAATGATCACGCGCCACTCATGCAATGATTTCATGAGCCACGTTGCCGTGAACGTCGGTCAGACGGAAATCGCGACCGCTATAACGATACGTCAGCAATTCGTGGTCGAGTCCCAGCAGATGAAGCATTGTCGCGTGCAGGTCGTGGACGTCCGTGCGATTTTCCACCGCGTTCACTCCGAGTTCGTCAGTCGCTCCATGAACGTATCCACGTTTGACCCCGCCGCCGCACAGCCAGGTGGTAAATCCGGTGTTGTGGTGGTTGCGGCCTTTCGATCCCTGAGCCGTCGGCGTACGGCCAAACTCACCGCCCCATACGATCAGCGTTTCATTCAGCAAGCCGCGTTGTTTGAGGTCCTTAATCAGAGCGGCGATCGCCTGATCACTCTGCAGCGCGTCGCGTTTGTGATCCATAATGTCGCCGTGAGCGTCCCACGGCTGACCGCTGCCGTAATAAACCTGAACCATCCGCACGCCCCGTTCGACGAGGCGCCTTGCGATCAGGCAGCCGTTCGCAAACTGACCTGGTCCGTACAGCTTTTGAGTCGTATCAGTTTCATTGGAGACGTCGAAGGCGACCTGCGCTTCCGACTGCATTCGATAAGCAATTTCCAGCGACTGAATGCGAGCTTCGAGCTGCGCGTCCTGCTCACGCTGTTCCAGATGCTGACGGTTAATGTGCTGCAACAGGTCGAGCAGTTGGCGCTGAGAACCCGTTGACAGGTTTTGATTCCGAATATGACCAATGACGTTCTTCGGATCGATCTTCGAGTTGTTGATGTGCGTGCCCTGAAAAATGCCCGGCAGAAAACTGTTGCCCCACAAGGCCGGTCCGACGACCGGCTTACCAGGACACAGCACCACGAAACCGGGGAGATTCTGATTCTCCGTTCCCAGCCCGTATGTCACCCACGAGCCCAGACACGGCCGCACAGGCTGCTGCGCTCCGCTGTTCATCATCAACAGCCCCGGCTCATGATTCGGCGTCGATGTGTGCATGCCATTCAGAATGCAGAGTTCATCGGCACATTCGGAAAGGTGGGGGTAAATCTCACTGATTGGGATGCCACTTTCACCGTACCGCTTGAAGCTGTACGGCGACGGCATGTAATTCCCACCTTTGCCCGGCTTGCCTTCCTGCTTCTTCAATTCCGGCTTTGGATCGAACGTGTCCACATGCGATGGTCCTCCGTTCATAAACAGAAAGATTATGTTCTTCGCGCGGGCCGGAAAGTGAGACTGCTTTGGAATCATCGGGGCAGACGAACCGTCCGCTCGCAATTCGCTCGCCAGTACGCTGGAAAGACCAAGCATCCCGAATCCGGTGCCCGATCGCATCAGCATCTCTCGCCGTGAGAATAATGATTGCATCAACGTCTCCGTTTTCATTCACCGCACAAATGCGGACGCCAACAACGTAAATTCAGTCAATCAGAGTCTTGAGAACCGCTCAGTCGAGATAGAGAAACTCGTTCGCGCTCAACAGTGCGAGCGAAAACTGCTCCCAGCGGCTCAGCTTCTCTCCTTCGGAACTTCCGGAAAGAAACCCGGTCGCCGTGGCGATCTCCTGCGTGTCAGCCGGTCGACCGAAAAGCAGCAGATAAGCCTGTCGGACTTTATCCTCATCGGACACGGCGACCGTCTTATTGAGTCGTTGCACCAGAGCCCGTGCCCGCTGTGCCATGAACTCGCTGTTCAATACGAACAACTGTTGCAGAGGCACCGTCGTGACTGAGCGATTGGCCGATGTGATGCTCGGATCCGGGAAATCGAACAATCGCAGCAATTCGTCAAGTCGATGTCGGCTCACAAATCCGTAAATGGTCCTGCGTCGATTATCGCTTCTATTGAGATCGGCCGACGGGCCGCCGAGTTTCGGATCCAGCTCGCCACTTACTGACAGCAAGCCATCCCGCCACGGTTCGATTTCCAACCGGCGGCGATTCATTCGCCACAACAACTGGTTCTCAGGATCAGCCTCGTACGCGGACGCTTCAAACTCGCTCGACTGTTGCCACGCAGACGACTGGACGATCAATCGATGAAGCTTCTTCAGCGACCATCCGTTCTCGACGAACCAGACCGACAGCCAGTCGAGAAGTTCCGGATGACTCGGTCGTTCGCCCAACTGACCAAAGTTGCTCGTCGTTCGAACCAGTCCGTGTCCAAAGTGTCCAGCCCAGACGCGGTTGACAATGACCCGGGCAATCAGCGAGTTGTCAGGCGAAGTGATTGCCTCGGCCAGCTCTTTCCGTCCGCTGCCGGACGACTCAAACGGTGAACGTTCACCGCCGGTCAGGATTGCGGGAATCGATCGCGCCGCAGACTCCCCCTTTTTCGCAGGGTCGCCCTGAAGATATATCGGAAGGTCATGGCCAGTGGCTTCGTTCAGCGAATGTGCCATCGGAACGGCAATGGCTTCGGCGGACTTTTTCTTTCCAGCCAGTTGTTGACGAAGCTGTGTGAGAGTCTCGGCGGACTCTGGTGGCAGGAGCGATTCGGACTCGGCGGGTGGCAACGCCAGCAGGCCCTCGTCGTACAGTAACCGAGACAGCAGAATGGCATCCTGGCGATCTCGTTCCGCGTCCTCCTCCGAGACATCAGGCGTGTCGCTCGATTCGTTCGAGGCAAGTTTGTCAACCGGCAGTGGATGCATCTCAAGTCGCACGCCCGAAAACACCACGTGGTCCGAGCTGATGGTGTTGTCGGCAGGGTCATCAGCTCCGCAGGCGACCAGCGTAAGGTGTTTCGCCTCAGCCGGAATCGGAATGTCAAAGGCGACGAATCGACCATCGGCTCGAATCGGATCGGGCAACTGCCCGGCGATGTAGTACGTAAAGTCGCTGAAGTCGATCTCCATCTTCTGGCCGTTGACCTGCGCAGACAGAATCGCATCCATGACTGCCTTATCACGATGCGGTCGTGACACAATAACAGCCAGATGGGCGCTCGCACCGCTACCGAACGCGTCGTCGTTGATCCCGGCTCGATCGACTTTGAAGACGAACTTCTGATCGGCGGGCATCAATCCTGCACGGCGGATTTCGTCGAGGTCAAACGTCACCAGAGCGTTGGCATGCATGCCGATGCCCTGCTCTACTCGCTTGTTCGAGTTGAAGCTGCGCCCTTGTGTGCTGATTCCGCCCTGAGTGAACCAGGCGTCGTTAATCACCTGGCCATAACTGAGCGAGTTGGCTCCCAGCTTCGCAAAATCGAACTGAACATCGGGCGCGACCCGCGTCTCTGTTCCCCAGCCGTAGGCAACATGGTCAACTCCCAGCCGGTCGGCACTCGCGGTTGCCTTGAACTTGTCGGTCGCCAGAGCAGCCGCGAGCGACACGCTGGCTGAGTCGTCAAACAGGTTGCCCAGCGGAATGATTCCTGCACGCACGACTGTCTGATCTTCCTGGCGGACGAACGCAATGTTCTCGCCGAATCGCTTGAACAAGCCTTCGCGACGTTCGAGCTTCGACATCGCCAGATTACGAAACGACTCGGCGATCTGTTGCACTGTGGCCCGTCGTTGCTCATCACTGGCGACGGCGGGATCATCTGGCTGAGCCCTCCAGAACGCCGACCATTCCTGCAGCGCAGCCGTTTCAATCGCTGAACCTGGCTTGCTATCCAGATAAGTCACCCAGCGAGACAGTACTACCTCGCTTAACTTTGCTTCCTTCGCCGTCGATTCAATCAGCTTCTTCTGATCCTTGCCCTTTTTTCTCTGACTGAGAACCGTCCAGGCTGTCGTCATGTAATCCGGAATCGCTGCGACCAGCGTCGGTCGGAGCATGCGGGATTCCGCAGCCATGAAGCGATCGATGCCAAGTTGTTGCTCTTTGGCGGCGTCATCGGCGGCACGACGCTGCGCGACGACTGCTTCGGCAACGATCGGGCGTTCCTCGTACTTCGAACTCGCGAAAACGCCCGCCAGTCCGTAGTAATCGTGCATCGAAATCGGATCGTATTTGTGATCGTGACACCGGGCGCAAGCGACGGTCAGTCCGAGCACCCCTCGAGTCAACGTGTCGAGACGGTCGTCCCATTCATCGGCTGCGGCCCGGTCCTTCTCAACGTTCTCCGCGTAGTAAACGGGACCGAGTGCAAACAGGCCGAGCGGGGCGATGCCAGTATGCCGGTCCGGACCGTCCAGCAAGTCACCGGCGATCTGCTGCCTGACGAACTCGTCGTACGGCATGTCGGCGTTGAGCGATTGCACAACCCAGTCCCGATAGAAGTAGCCTCGCGGGTAATTGCGAGCCTTGAAGGTGTGAGCCTGATCTTCGCCGTACCGGGCAACGTCCAGCCAGTGCCGGCCCCATCGTTCACCATAGTGAGGCGAGTCAAGCAGCTGACTGATGACCTCGTCGAGCGCATTGGGTGACGGATTGCTGACGAAGGCCTCGACTTCCTCAGGATCAGGCGGCAGTCCGATCAGATCGAAAAAGACACGTCGAATCAGAACGCGACGATCGGCAGGTTCACTCGGTGTGAGTCCCTGGCTGTCCAGTTTCGCCAGCACGAATCGATCGATCTCGTTGCGCGACCAGTCTCCGTTCTTCACTTCAGGCAACGTCGCCTGAACCGGTTTTCTGAACGCCCAGAACTCGGCGGCTTTCGCGTAATCGATCTGCGTCTTCTTCGCGACAAGCTTGTCTTCAGTTCGAGGATCGACCGCACCGTCTCGGACCCACCGTTCAAAATCTGCAATAACGGAATCCGGTAGCTTTCCCTTCGGCGGCATTTCGAGGCCGTCATACTTCAAGGCGGAGATGAGCAGGCTTTCTTCCGGTTTACCCGGAACGATTGTCGGACCAGATTCGCCCCCCTTCAGAGCAGCCGTGCGGAAGTCGAGCATCAACCCGCCCTTGACAGACTTTGATGTGGAGCTGTGGCACTGATAACAATGCTGCACCAGCACCGGTCGAATCTTTGATTCGAAGAACTCAACGCGTCCCCGCTCCACATCGTCAGCCACTGAGACTGTCGCGACCATGAGCAGAGCGAAGACGCCAGCCAGCGTCAGTGTGAACCGGGACGTTGAGGGGTGTTTCGGCATACGACACACAAACAAGGAAGGCAGTGGGGCGGGTAACTCGGGGGGTGCTTATTCTGCCAGATGCGGGCCGCTGTGCAAACACCGCTCAGCAAATGGCGACTCGCTGAAAGCGAATGCTGTGTGCAACACGCTCCGGGTTCAGCCCTCCCCTCAAAGAGCGGCATCAAGGAACTATCTTTGCAGACGCCGCTCCAAAGTACATGTCTCACGAATAGAACGCTGCGATTCAACAATGACCAGGGCGCGTCTCGGCTCACCACAGCGTCACACAAATCGATGATGCGTCAAGACGCACCACCGCTACTGTTTTTGAGAATCAGCCTGCTCTTCAGGCAGCGGTACCTGTTGCAGGGTGCCCAGGTACGCAATCAAGTCGCGTGTCTGAGTGAACGTCAGGTGCTTGAGCTGCCCTTCCGGCATCATTGAAACTCCGGACTTCTTCCGAACCTCAATCTCGTCCACCGGAACAACAACAACCGCGTCGACCGTTGAAACCGTAATTGCCGCTTCAGACTCCGACTTCACCAGACCGGTAATCACGCGACCCGACTCGACCTGAATGATCTCCATCTGAAAATCACGAGACACCTGAGCGCCTGGATCGATCAGATTCTCCAGGAGGTAATCCAGATTGTTTCGCTGGGCTCCGGTGATGTCCGGCCCAACCTCTCGACCGGCGTCGAACAACCGATGGCAGTTGGCACACAACTTTTGAAAGACCACGCGGCCTGCGGGCAGGTCCCCGTGCGAGAGTTCTTCCGAAGTCAATCGTTGTTTGTAATTCGAAATCTCACGCGCGCGATCTTTCGGCGTCGCGCGAACTTCGCCCCATACGGCACCCAGCCGCGCGGTCAGCCTGTCGTCGCCGAGGTTTCTGATCTGACGAGCCGTAAACGCCGGAATATCCGATCGAGCGATCTTTGCAGACTCAATGGCCGTCAACAGATGGCTGGCCCAGGTTGCTCGGGAAGCGAGTGTCTGAATCGCCTGCTGACGCGCGGTGGCCGACATCTGATCGTACCGGCTAAGGATCGTCTGCACGGTCGAAGGATGATCGTATTCCGCCAGTCCTCTCAGGACATTAGGCAGCACTGCTGCGTCATCAATTAAAGGCAGAAGAATGGAGGCGAAGTCGTCCACCTTTCTGGCGACCAGCGCGTCAATGGCCAGAGTTCGATCCGACAGCTTCGCCGACCTGTCACTGGCCACGGTCTTCAAGCGGAACAAAGCGGACTGATCGTCAAACACCAGGGCCAGACGCACAGCTCGCTGGCGAACGTCCTGACTGTCGCTGTTCTCCAGCCGCGCATACGCCGCGTTCCATCCGTCGGGCATGTCGACTCGCCGTCGACCTTCCAGGCCAGCAAGTATTCCATCAAGCAGGTCCCGTTGAGCATTCACGTCGCCAGTCTCGGCAAGTCCAGCGGCCAGCCGTGCCAGTCCGGCGTCCGAGGGGCTCAACGAGGCCACTCGGCGTGCAATGTGACGCCTGACAACTGACAGTTGCGATGTTCCAGCCAGCTTCGCGAAACGAACCGGATCGTCGTCAATGAGCGGTTCAACGCCGTACCAAACCATCAGCGGAATGTTCGCGTCACTGTCATCTTCCTCGTGCAGGGCGAGCACTTCGGCGATCGGCCAGCGTTGGCTATAAGCGAGTCGCTGCAACGCGCTCGCCAGGTAAAGCCGAACCTGAGGCGACGGATCGGTACTCGCCAACTCGCGAAACCGGGTCAATGCGGCTGGCGAAACATGGCCACTTCGCGAGAGATCATTTGTCACGACCGGGGACTGGCGAGTACCACGGAAACGACTCTCGACGAGCAGCTGAATGGCCCACGTGCGAACGTGCTCACTCTCGTGGTCCAACAGCTTCACCAGCGTCCGCTCGTCGAGGCCATCGGTCGAGTGCAATGCCCAAAGAGCCCGCAGCTTTCGTGGCACGTCAGATTCAGAAGCAAACATCGAACGCAGCGTTGCGTGAGCTTCCGACATATCCACGCCGGCGGTCGAGCGTTCCTGCAACCGCCGTCGCGCGTGACGGACGATCCAGTCGTTGCGATGCTTCTGCAGATTAACCAGTTCGCTATTGGTTGCCTCTGCAAGGTTCAAATCGGGCCGCTGTGGACTTCCATAGGCGATGCGGTAGATCCGCCCGGTGTGACGCTGCGTGTTGCGAACGCTGTGACATTCCCCGGTGTCCGACCAGTCGATGACGAAGACGCTGCCATCGGGTCCGTACTGCAGCGTCACTCCGACAAACCACGGGTCGCGCGACCGCATGATGTCCGGGCCGTGCGACGCGATGTAGCCCGAGCCCGATCGCTTCAGTACGTCGTTGTTAATCCGCCGTCCGTGAATGTTGTTCGTGAAGAGCGTATTGCGATATCGATCCGGCCAGTTGTCACCGAGGTAAACCATCGTACCGCAGTGAGCGTGTCCGCCTCCGGCCGCGTCTTCGGCTTCCGAACCGGCCCCGGCGCGATAATTCGCCGTCCCCGTGTAGTGCAGGTGGTCGGCGATGGTTGGAATCCGCTCGTAAGCGAACTCGCTGGACTTGCGGTTCCGAAATGGCTCGTAATGCGCGCCGGGAATCACATGAAACAGGTGCGCGTTCACACAGTTGCAGACGAAACTTTGTCCGTAGTCATCCCAGTCAATGCCCCACGGATTCGTCGTCCCGTCAGCGTACGGTTCCCAGACGTGACGCACGGGATGGTAGCGGTAAACGCCGCCGTCAAACCGGACGCGGTCTTCGTCAGGTGTTCCTGGTGTGCCAATCATCGACCAGTTCGTGCGACCGTGAGTTCCGTACAGCCAGCCATCGGGCCCCCAAGCGAATCCGTTCGCCAGGTTGTGAGCGTTGGCATGATTGCCGAATCCATCAAGCAGGATTTCCGGCTCGCTGTCCGGCTGGTCATCTCCGTCTCGATCTGGAATGAAATACAGGTTCGGGGGTGACATGACCCACGCACCGCCGAAGCCGACTTCGATACCCGTCACATAGTTGAGCTGATCATAGAACACCGTCCGTTTGTCATGCCGACCGTCACCGTCCGAGTCTTCCAGAATGATAATTCGATCGCCGGCCTTCGTCCCGTGATTCGGGTAGTTGTAAGCCTCGGCGACCCATAGACGGCCACGGTCATCGATCGAGAAACCGATTGGCTGTTTCACGTCGGGTTCGGCAGCAAACAGCGAAACGTGAAACCCATCGGGCACAATCATCGTTCGAGCGGCTTCCTCGGGAAGCAGCGGCTGGTCTGTATCCGGAACAGTCTTGTCCGAAAGACCGCTTCTTGAATTCAGAAAGAGCAATACCAGAGCGATTGCAGCAAACAGGCAAGCGCTCTTACGTGGTTTCAAAGTGTCACGCATGTCGACTGACTCGTTCTGATCGTGTACTGCTGGCTGGGGATCAGCGTGACCGCGCGCGTGCAGGGGGAATTTGCAATGATCACGGCGTTTGTGTTTCGACGATCAGCTCGACTTCCCGGCGATTGGGCTTCTGACTGAGAGTGTCAGCGTTTACCGAGAAGAACTCGTTCGCCTGTGAGCGTTGCAGACGGTCGCCACTGACTGAAAACCTGGACTGCGTCCTGACTGCTGAGGGACTCAGGCCGTCGGCCGTGATGTGGTCATCATAGCCGACGGTCGACGTCCGAATGATCAGCTCGCCATTCTGAAACTGGGCGACCGCTCGATTGATGACTGCCGCCTCGGAAAGCTGCCCTTCATCATGAGACACTTCGCGAGCATATCCAACGATCTCGCCCGTGCTCTGACGAACCGAATATTGATGCCGCAGAAACACCCGACGGTTGTCTCGCCTTACTGCAGCTGATTCCCGCTCTTTGCCGCGAGGCCTGATTGTTTCTCGAATCTGTATCACCTCGTCGAAGCCGAATCCATTGGCCGATTCAATCAAGCGAGTAAACGTCGTACGCCGTTCGAAATCGGATTCGAGACGGCCAAGGTCCATCGTCGTGATGACACGTCCAACAACCGTGCGACCGATAACATGGTTTCGAAGGAATGCAACAATTTGACCGCGTTGAGAATTGTCAGCGGGTAAACTGACCCTGGAAGAACTGCTGGTCGAGGTTGCTGGCGGAGACACTACAGGTGTCACTCGGCGAATCTCAGTCCTCGGACTGGCTGCCCGTGTCGTTGGCAGACTCCCCACGCCCGTTGTGGCCGAGTTGCTTCCGGGAACCACGGTCGTGGCAATTGTCAATGTGACGGCAGAGGCAGGCGTCACGTCGCGCACGCAGCGTACGTTGACGAAGTTGCGGCTCGCGTAAACCCCGTTGGAGCCACCAGCGGCATACCAGTGATAGAGATAAGCTCGGTCCTCGCCCTCAGCGCGTTCTGAAGTCCAGTATGACGCAAATTCATCGGGTGGAGCGCAGCATTGCTTTGTGGTGTAAGGCGTCCTTGTGAACGGAGCATCGTCAGCAGGAAAGACGGTCGCCAGTTCTTCGATCGTCGGGACACGCCAGCCCGTAAGACCGTTTAACTGGAGTTTCGCCGCGTAGTCGGTCGCCTGCTGATAGTTCTTCTTACCACCTGCCGATCCATCCTTCTGCCACAACAAACCGGTCCATGTGTCCTCGACGCATTCGTCCCGTTCAATAAAGCGACTGTCGACGTCGGCAATAACGAGTGGCAGTCGCGTGTCTTTCGGTGTCGAGAATTCCAGTGTCGCAGGAACCGTGGAACGGCCTTGCGGACCACCCCGCTCGGTTCGAGGGTTAATGTTGACTTCGATGGTTCTGCAAACATCAATGACGTCGACGATATCCGCGTATCGAGCCCATGTTGGCGCCGAGATTCGCACGTTCGGCTGGACGCCGGTCATTTCTTTGTAGCCGGCAGAGATCGTGGAGACCGTGCTGCGGATCATCCTCAAAGTGTCCGGCCCGGTTCCGAGTGGCTCGCCGTTGACGACTATCTGAGTCAGCTCTCCGGACTTCTTCGCGAACAGGCTGACGAACACAACAGGATCGCGTTTGTGGGACCCGTTCGCGTCTTCCGGCACCTTCATCATCACATAATCGTGAGGTTCTCCCACCTTGTGAGTCCGATAGTAAATGCGTGGAGTTGTCTTCTTTGCGATCAGGAAGTTCGGACCGAAGCCGCCCGGATCGAGCCCGATCGGAACACTGTGCGCCTGCGGCTCCGGAAACGTCAAACCATCTTTCCTGATGACTCGTCGTCGCTTCACCCAACGAATCGAGCCATCGCTGAAAAACTTCGTCGCGGTGACTCCACCAATCACGTTTTCCTTCGTCTCAGGAGTGTAGGCAGCACCAATGACGTAACTTCGTTTTGCCTGAAGTTGTATGGGCTGGATCGGGACATAACGAAATCCGTCGGTTTCCTTCACGACCGTCCCTGCCGGGACGGTGGCGGTTCCCAACAGCTGTCCCTTGTCGTCCCACAATCCAACGGGAATGTCGGTACCGAGCCCGTCGAGTTTGTGGTCCCAGACTCCCAGTGCCGTGACAGTCAACGGGACCTCGACCGAAAACTCCCAGCCATCAGTCGCGTTCACCGTTAAGCCGCCCCCACTGCCTCCGAGGATATCAATGGAGATCGCTGGACTGCCGCCGCCGAAGCGGCCGCCGCCACCGCCAAACCCACTGCCACGCCCCCCACCGAACCCGCCGCCCTCGTCACCAAAGCTGAAGCCAGGCAACATGGCCAGACTTAACACGAACAGAAGTAGGGATCGAGAGACCATTGAGCGTTTCCTTTCGAGGCGAACGACCGCGAAGGTGATGACGATTGACACGTGCCATTGGAGTTCACGCCTGACATGGCACGTGGACTCTGATGCTAAAAAGCGTACCGTATGGCCTCGCATGAGCATACGGAAATCACAGTGAATCAGTCGGTTCCCTGAAGCTTCGCATGACACTCCAGCTTTTCTTGAACACCAGGTCCGATTGATCGACGCGGCCTGAACATTGCATCGTCACGACCGACGGGAATCCATCGCCGCCTTCAGCGACCATTCTGATTGTTATCCCGATCAACGAATACTTACGATCTGTTCGAATTCCTGCCAGGAAAGGCGACTGTCACCACAACGTTGCCGTAATACTGCGACAATAACAAAATTGCTCCGCTGAAAACGGCAGACTTTTTCACACTTGCCCTGAACCGGAAACTGGAATGTCTCAAGTCACTCAACGGTCTACTACGTTTCAACCAACTGCCGTCCTGGCTGTTTACCTGGGATTGGTTTGGCTTTCCTGTCCAAGCAGCGCCGAAGAGTGGAATCGTTTTCGAGGCCCAAACGGTTCAGGACTCAGCGATGCCAGTACGGTCCCAACGGAGTGGTCCGACGAAGATTACAACTGGGTCGTGGAACTGCCTGGCAAAGGGAACGCGTCTCCGATTTCCTGGGGAAGAAACGTCTTTGTCGCCAGCGCCGATGAGAAAGCGCAAACGAGAACATTGCAATGTTTGAACGTCGCTGACGGTGCGGAAGTCTGGCGAAAAGACATTCCGTTCGAACCGTACAAGCAGCACAAGAACAACAGCTTCGCTTCGAGTACTCCGACTGCGGACGCGGACCACGTCTATGTACTGTGGCATTCGAAAGTGTCGTCGCCGCTGATTGCCTATGACCACTCGGGCAGAAAGGTGTGGGAGTACGACCTCGGTCCTTATCTGCATGGTCAGGGCGGTGCGACGTCGCCGATCGTGTACGACGACGTCGTCCTGGTCGCCAACGATCATCAGGCCGGTAGCTATCTGTTGGCCGTTGATCGACTCACAGGAAAAGAACGCTGGAAGGTTGCAAGAGACGGCAAGCGGGCGTGCTACGGAACTCCGTGCATCAACAGTCCAGTAGATCGACCGGCAGAGGTCATCTTCTCGCACTGCTACGAGGGCATTATCGGGGTCGATCCGAAATCAGGTCATCAGAACTGGCATATCGATGTCTTTGGACGTGAGTCCCAGCGTGCACTCGGATCACCAGTGATCGCCGGAAACCTGGTTGTGGCAAGCAGCGGCGGCGTGACGGGAGAACGTCAGGTCGTTGTCGTGAAACCGCAGTCGTCAGGAGACGAGGTAAAAGTCGAAGAAGCATGGCGATTCATACGCCAGGCTCCACACGTTCCAACCCCACTCGTCTACGGAGAATGGTTATTCATGTGGAACGACGGAGGAATTGCGACCTGCGTCCAGCGTGACTCGGGCACGGTCGTCTGGCAGAAACGAATCGGCGGCAACTTTTTCAGCTCACCAGTCTGCATCAACGGAAATCTCTACTGCGTCGATCTGGATGGCGAAGTCGTCGTCATCGCCGCTTCCGATGAATACAGGCTGCTCGCTCGTAACCCACTCGGCCACCCAACCCGAGCAACACCGGCGGTCAGCAATGGAGCACTGCTGATACGCACCGAGTCCCATCTGTTTTCAATCGGCGGAAAGTGATTTATCCTGGCGGAGCGGAATGGTGTGCCCGCTGATTCGCCAACGATCCTGGATCGAATAACGCTACAGGTGCGCCAGTTCCGTATCTGCATCGCCGAAGTGGTCGGCAGACAGGCCCATCCGGTTCATGATGGACAGGTAAAAACTGCAGAGCTTCCGGTTGTCGTCGCCTTTTCCCAAGTAATCCAGGACGCGACCAGTTTCGAGGGTTCCGCCGAGACCGCCCGCTGTAATCAAGGGAACTTTCGTTGAGTCATGCTTACTGCCTGACCACATGTTATTGACGAAGACCAGACACGTATTGTCCA
Organism: Planctomycetota bacterium; assembly: GCA_027624335.1. Classification (GTDB taxonomy): domain Bacteria; phylum Planctomycetota; class Planctomycetia; order Planctomycetales; family Planctomycetaceae; genus JABMPE01. Next base: position 16,917 of record JAQBWV010000011.1, on the reverse strand, counting down.
GCACGGACCGGTCACCTTCCGGCATGGCATCCAGGCGGCTGCCAAGGTACGCGAGCTGGCTGCAGTAATATTGTGAGATTCGTTCCCACTCCTCGGAGCGTTCGTTATGTGACGCCGAGTGATGAGCATTTCTAACATCGAGGAACGGGTAGAAGAGTCCGGAGATGTCCCGGCACAATAACAGCGTCGCGAAGCGTGTTTTGTCCGTTTGAAATGCCAGAGCGATGATGTCACACATCAGCCGCATGTGCTCACGAATGTCTTCCGGTAATCCGTTGTCGGGTCGGGCCATTGTAATGACCGACTGGCCGACCGCTTTGGCGCGATCCACGGCTTTGTCCTGATCGGCCCGAATCCGGTCGATACGTTTCTCCACTTCGCGAACGCTGGTCAGGTACTCGTCGAGTTTGGCGCGGTCACCGGAACTCGCCTGACGACTGAGACTCGCGGCGTGTTCTTTGACTCGGTCCAGCACGCTTTTGTTCCGACGGCTTCCACGGTTGTCGAACAGGCTGTCAAAGGCGAGCGATGGATACACTTCCATCGGCACGGGAGACGTCGCGTTCTGCCAGGAAATGTGCGAACTGTAAGCCATCGAGAAATTCGTCTCGTGGTAGCCCGTGATCGGTTGCTCGCAACCCAGCACCATGCTGGGCTGCGCTGTTGCCTGGCCCAGATGGTTGGCAAGGACCTGATCAACACTGATGCCGCCTCGAAGTTCGGCTCCCTTCTGCAGCGACGCTCCCGAGAGAATGTTGCCGGTCTGCCCCGGATGAATGCCGACGCCTGTCGAATTTCTGTTGAACAGTCCCGAGATCACGTTCACCTTTTCCTTCAAAGGAGCAAGTGGTGTGAGACTCTTGCTGAGTTCCATGTCGGAACCCGCACCTTTGGCCCACCAATGATCGGGATGAATGCCGCACGCCATAAACAACACGGCGAAGCGTTTCGGAAACGGACCGGATCCTCCGTCGCTTGACGAATCAAAACCCCACACGGGAACTGATTCCAGCCACGGCAGGGCCATCCCCACCCCGGCACCGCGAAGCAGCATCCGCCTTGAAATTCTTTTTCCGCCGTTCTGTTGTTGATCGAACATGCGTCACTCGCTGGCGAGGTGGCTGGCACCTCGTTTGTGGATGAATTGAGAGCTGGTCACGATGCTCTCGATGAGACTTCCGAAACGAAATCCGTCGGCTGCAAGTTTCACCCGCATCTCACGGATGAGGAGATCGTCGGAGAGAATGAGGCTGCGTCCCAGAGCAAACGATAACAGCTTCCGGCAGAGGTTTTCGAGATATTCATTCTGGCGGTGATTGCGGATGTAGCTCCGCAGGTCGTCAATGCCGGTTCCCTCGTCACCACCGGGAAACGTCGCGGTCGTGTTGACGGGTCGACCGCCGAGATCCTTGTCGCGGCGTTCTCCGACCGGCCCGAAACCTTCAAAGGCCAGGCCAATGGAATCGATCCTTGCGTGACATCCGGCACAGCTGACGTGCTCGCGATGTCTGGCCAGCGTTTCCCGCAAGGTGAGATCTCCAAGTTTTGTCTCGTCGTCGGGCAAGTCCGGAACGTTCGGCGGAGGTGGCGGGATGCGTTCTCCCAGCAGACGCCGAACAACCCAGTAACCTCGCTTCACAGGGCTGGTGCGCAGACCCGGTGCGTTCTTCGTCAGGAACACAGACATCGGCAACAGCCCGCCGCGGTTGTAGTTAAGAGCGTTACTGACACGCACCCATTCGTCATCACTGACTCCCGTTGTCGGCATGCCGTAATGCCTGGCCAGTTCCGCGTTGACGAATGTGTGGTCAGCGCCGAGAAAGTCGAGGACCGAACGATTCTGCTGGACGACATCCATCAAGAAGCGGATCGGCTCTTCAAACATCGCCTGCCGAAGTTCATCAGTGAAGTTCGGAAAACGCTCGCGGGCAACCGAGTTGTGCTCCTCGAATCGACGGAAGTCGAGCCAGTTGCCGCCGAACTCAGTTGCCAGGCCGCGGACACGTTCATCACTCAGCATCCGCCGTGTCTGTGCAATCAGCGTTTCCGAATGGTGAAGTCTTCCGGCTGCGGCCTGTTGCAGTAATGTTTCGTCCGGCAGGCTGGACCAGAGAAAGTAACTCAGTCGGCTGGCGAGTTCGTCGTCAGTCAACGGTCGGCGACCTTCGCCTGATCCGGCTGCGTCCAACCGGTAGCTGAAATATGGCGACATCAGCAACGAAACGATCGTGTCCTGAATCGCCTCTTCGTGGCTATGGCCGTCGTCTGTACGAAGCCTTCGATAGAACGTCATCAGCCCGTCACGTTCCGCTGCCGACAGACTGCGGCGATACGCTCGGGAAGCGAAGTCCAGCACGGCATTCAGGTGGCTCGACTCTGCTGCCAGCCGAGTTGCTTCCACCCAGCGAATCTGGTCGTTGATTTCCTTGAAGTAGTGTTCGATCGCCTGGACCGCGACGTCAGTCCCGCCGCTGTCACGAGCCTTCTTCAAGTAGAGTTCCGAAAGTTTCTCGATCATCTCTTCCGACAGAGCGTGCCTGTCTTCGGCGCGAGCGAAGTCGAATTGCGGATCCCGCATGTAACGCGAGTCGGTTCGTTCAAACCAAAGAAACCCCACGTACTGCCGCATCGGAGCCGAGGCGACGAAATCGAGTTCCTGCCACAAGGCGTCAAGTTGCTGCTGTCCGGCGGCATTGAGAACCATGTCGTAAAGCGGTCGGTCGTCGCGGAAGTAACCCATCATGCTATGAAAGCCGGCGCTCAGCAGGCGTCCCTTTTCGCCGTCCTGTTTCTGCGACTCCTTGACATAGTCGCGACTCCGTTCGGAGATGTAGAACGCGTCAGGAAACACCGAGCAGAAACGTTCGAAGGCAGCTTCGTGGCGAGCTCGCAGGTTCTCATCGGCGGGCACGATCAAATCAGTATCGACCGTTGCAGTAACGTCAGGCGGCGTGTCCACAGGCGACTTCTCAGCTGGCGACGCATCTTGAACACGCAACACGGCACGGTTCAGACTCCGTCGGTGAGTGGCGTACTGCCGGTTTTTCCACAGGACGAACGGTTGAGAGCCCTTGTGATTACCTTCGATGAAAAGATCATCGAACGTCGGTACGAGCTTTCGACGAACTTGAGCAATGAAGTCACTCATCCGTCGGCAGGCGGCAGTGGCCAACTCCAGCTGCTCCACATCGTCTGGAAGTTCATTCCACATCGTCTGAAGAGTCCGGATCGGCCCGACGGCATCTTTCTCGTCAACCAGCAATGACCACACCGTGGCGAGATACTTCGCACTGACGCCGTGCTGCACCGCCACGTCGGTCAGCGACGCAGTCGGATTACCGAGGGCAACCCGGTGACGGTACTGCCAGGCGGCGAGAATGTAGTCAGCGACATCTGTCGGCTGTTCCTTATAGAACTGAACGATTCGTTTCACACAGTACTTGTCGCGGTCAGTGTCGGTCACGACGGGATGAGGTGCAAAAGCAAGTCCGGTCGGTGTGAGCACTAGATGTTCAACGACCAGCCTGGTCGCATCGAGATACTTCTTCACCAGCGCCGGCGACATCGTCAGCGATTCGCCGGAATTGTCGAAACCGGATTCGTTGGCTGGATCAACGGGAAACGTCTGCGTCGGGCGAATGTCCACACCGGTCAGATCCCGAATTGAGTAGTTGTATTCCGCATTGCTCAACCGACGCGCCAGCACCGGTCCGGGATCGCCGGCGTTGCGAGTCGCTTCAAACTCGCGAGCAGCACGGATCCAGTCGATCACGGTCGAACGTTGAATCGCCGTCGGCTGACGTTTGGAATCCTCAGGCGGCATCTCTTTCGCCACCAGGCGGTCGAGTACGATCTCCCATACCTGATGAGCTTTCGCCACGTCCTTCGAGGATGCGTAGCCACTCAAATCCAGTTTCGCTTCCTGAAGTTCAGTGCCGTGACAGTCGAGGCAGTAAGCCTTGAGAAACGGCACGACGAGACTGTCAAACTGTGAGTTCAGCTCCTCACCGGTTAAGCCACTCGCGGCATTCGCGAAATTAACGAAGGTAATACCAGCAAACATCGCTGCCGCAAGAATCAGGCGTCGCTTTTCCACAGTGAATACATCTCCGATGTCAAACCTGCTGCCAGAACGATCAAGTGGAACACAGAACTGGAACCGGACACTTTAACCAACACAGCGCGACAATGAGACGTCGAATTCTCGCGACCATGATTTCAAAATCAAACGACAATGCAACGGCACGACTCATCACGACCCATTTACCGGTGCGCGATTCCCGCTGACCGACACACCGTGATACCATGGGCGCGTTCGTGCGGTCTCTTACCGGGACGAGGCAACTGATTCAATGAGCAGCCACCCTTCAGACAACCCAGCGCCGCTTCGCACGTTTCCTCGTCGAGAAATCCTTCAGGCCGGGTCGGTCGGCGCGCTGGGACTGTCAATGGCCCACGTGTCAGCCTGGAAGAGTCAGGCAGTCTCGTCCGATAGCCGCACATCGTCCCCGCGAGCAGTGATTTACCTCTTCATGACCGGAGGGCCATCACAGCATGACACGTTCGATATGAAGCCGGACGGACCCGCCGAGTACAAGGGCGAGTTCAGTCCGATCGCGACTCGAACTCCCGGCACGGACATTTGCGAGCACCTGCCGATGCTCGCTCAGCGCAGCCAGCACTGGTCGCTCGTTCGATCGTTAACCCATACGGACAGCGGCCATGACCGAGGCACCTACGTCATGCTGACCGGTCGGTGCGATATTCCGTCGACATTTCGGTCAAGCCATCCGCAGGGATCGGACTGGCCGTCGATCGCGGCCGTCGCGGGCGCGTCAACACAGCGGCGACAGAATCTTCCCACAAGCGTCGTCCTGCCCGAGAAGATTTATCACTCGAACACCGGTGTTTATCCCGGTCAGTTTGCCGGGTTAATGGGCAGTCAGCATGAGCCGTGGATGATCGAAGCCACTGACAAACCACACGCCTATCACTCGTACTCGGGAGCGTTTCCTCAGTATCTCTTCGACCTGCACAAAGGCCAACCGTCAGACAAACTGGACTGGCGGTTTGAAGTCCCGCATCTGTCGCTGCCCGAAGGTGTGCTCGACGATCGCTTCCGCCGCCGCCGTAATCTGCTCGACGTCGTCGAGGGGCAACAGCGTGCTCTGGCCGACCATGCCTCAGCCGCGAAGTACGATCGCGACACCGAAGCGGCGATCACGATGATGACCGATGCCAAAGTACGAGCTGCCCTGGATGTCCGATCCTCCGATCCGAAAACGCTCGAACGGTACGGAGACAATTCGTTCGGATGGTCGCTGCTGATGGCTCGACGGCTGGTCGAAGCGGGCGTCAATACCGTGCAGGTCAACCTGGGAAATTTCGGCAGCTGGGATCTGCACGGCAATAATTTTCCGTTATTGAAGGACTACCTGTTCCCACCAACCGACCGGGCCGTCTCCGCGCTGCTGGACGATCTGCACGAAAGCGGGATGCTGGAAAACACGCTGGTCGTGATGGCCGGCGAGTTCGGTCGCACGCCAAAGATCACACACATCGCCCCAAACATCTATAAGCTGCCGGGACGTGATCACTGGGCGCCGCTGCAGTCGGTTCTGTTTGCCGGCGGCGGCGTGCAGGGCGGCCGCATCATCGGAGCGTCCGATCGTGACGGCGCGTACCCGAGCAACGATCCGCAGAAACCCGAGAACTTCGCTTCGACCATTTACCACGCGCTGGGCATCCCGCGCGACGCAGTGTGGCACGATCTCACCGGTCGACCGAACCACGTTTACCTGGCCGATCCAATCGAAGGCTTGTTCGCCTGACTCGATCGTTCGCCCGACGCAACGCACAACCTGAATCGAACCTCATGCTTCCGATCTTCGGCAGTCGCAAATCATTCTGCAGCGGAGTCAGCCGGCGCGACCTGCTGCACATCGGCGCGGCTGGAGCATTCGCCCCGGCGCTCGGTGACGCACTGCGTACTGAGGCTGCGGGAGGAGTCGGAGGGCATCCCACGGCAAGTGCAAAGTCGGCGATCTTCATCTTTCTGTTTGGATCGCCACCTCAGCATGAGACGTTCGATCCAAAGCCCGAGGCGGCTGCCGAAATCCAGGGAGAGATGCAGGCCATTCCGACGTCGCTGCCTGGATTGAACATTGGCGAAGGCCTGCCGCAAACGGCGCAGATCGCGGATCGGCTGACAGTCGTCCGGTCGATGACGCACCCGTACCCCATTCACTGTTGCTCCTATGTCATGTCGGGCATGCCGACGTACAGCATTCCTCTGGAAACGAATCCACGATCGCCCGAGCACTGGCCGTACATGGGTTCGATCGTCGACTACCTGGATACGCAGAGAACCGGCGTCCGCATGCCGAACGTTCCTCGAAACATCGGAGTCCCGTGGCGATTCTGTTCGCGTGGAAGCTCGTCGAATCAAGCCGGACCATACGGAGCGTTCCTGGGCAACGGCTTTGACCCCTTCTGGACGGACTTTTCCGGCAAGGGCACGACCGTCGTTCCGAAGCTCAATGCCGGGCAGAAAGAAGACGTGCTGGATCCTCACGGCGGCATTGAACCGTCCGGTCGTTTCCAGCTGGCAGCGGGCTGCCAGTTGCCTCAGGAAATCACGTCCCGCCGCTTCGACGCGCGCAGGTATCTGCTCAACCAGTTCGACAACTCGCGATCACACATTGAGCGACACGCGACGTCGACCAACTGGGACGACCACCAGCAGCGAGCGTTCTCACTGATTGGTTCCAACGGAGTCCGTTCCGCACTGGACATTCACAAAGAGCCCGCCGCCCTGCGCGAACGATACGGCATGACGCTGTTCGGCCAGTCGTGTCTCGCCGCTCGCCGACTTGTTGAAGCGGGCGCAAGGTTTGTCACCGTCTTCTGGGATCCCTTCGGGCCGCACGGAGCGTCCGTGTGGGACACTCATTCGAACCACTTCCCGCGTCTGAAGAATTACCTGCTGCCAGTCTTCGACCAGACATACTCGGCGTTGATCACTGACCTCGACGAGCGAGGCCTGCTGGATGAAACAATAGTGCTTTGCACGAGCGAACACGGTCGCACGCCGAAGATTGATTCCGGGCCTCCCGGCGGAGCCCGACATCACTGGTCGAATACGTACTCTTCCGTCTTCGCGGGTGGAGGCTTCGCACGAGGCCGCGTTGTCGGACGATCCGACGCGATTGGCGGCGACGTCGCCGAGATGCCAGTCTCTCCGAAAGACATGCAGGCCACCGCGTACCACCTCCTTGGGTACCCCGAAACGGCAACGGTTCCCGACCAGGCATCCCGCCCACACCCCATCGCCGGAGACGGCAAGGTTCGACACGAATTGATCGGCTGATCTCACTCGCGTCGTGACTTCAGACCCGCTTCCGAACCGACCTTCAGAACCGTGTCCTACGAAATCAGATCGTGGATGACGTGTCCGTGGACGTCGGTCAAGCGGAAGTCTCGGCCTTGGTAGCGATACGTGAGCCGTTTGTGGTCGATGCCGAGCAAGTGCAAAATCGTCGCGTTGAGATCGTGGATGTGCATGGTGCCCGGCGTCCACTTTTCCTTGCTCGGTTGAGGCGTCAGGGTGTTGCCGTCAGCGTCAGCAATGTTGTATCCGTAGGCGTCCGTCTGTCCGTAAGTGATACCGGGCTTGACGCCGCCTCCGGCCATCCACGTCGTGAAGCAGCGGGGATGGTGGTCTCGACCGTAGTTTTCGCGAGTGAGATTTCCCTGACAGTAGGCAGTGCGACCGAATTCGCCTCCCCAGATGACCAGCGTGTCATCGAGCATGCCTCTCTGCTTGAGGTCGGTAATCAATGCCGCACAACCCTGATCGATGTCTTTGCATTGTGAGCCGTGCTCGCGAGGCAGGCCTCCGTGAGCGTCCCAGCCTCGGTGGAAGATCTGGATATTGCGAACACCTCGCTCGGCAAGACGACGTGCGTTGAGACAGCAGGCCGCGAACGTGCCAGGCGTGCGAGCGTCCTCGCCGTACAACTGAAACGTGTCTGCTGTTTCGGTCGAGAGGTCCATCAGCTCCGGCACCGACGTCTGCATGCGATACGCCATTTCGTGCTGTCGGATGCGTGCAACGATTTCTGGATCAGCGAAGCGCTGGTGCTGTTCGTGGTTGAGAGCGGCCAGCGCGTCGAGCTGCGTTCGTCGGTCAGACTTCGTCACACCGGCCGGGTTACTGAGATAGAGAACCGGATCTCCCTGACTGCGCATCAGCATGCCCTGGTGATCCGAGGGCAGAAAACCCGGCCCCCACAGACGATTGAACAGACTTTGTTCCGCATGATTCGTGCGGGCATGCATCACGACATAGTGCGGCAGGTTTTCGTTCATGCTGCCCAGACCGTAGCTGAGCCATGCACCCAGGCTCGGTCGACCGGGAATCTGACTGCCAGTCTGGATGTAAGTAATGGCCGGATCGTGATTGATGGCTTCGGTAAACGTGCTGTAAGTAACGCAGATGTCTCTGGCGACGCTGGCCATGTGGGGCAGCAGTTCGCTGACCCACAGACCGCTGGCATTGTTGTCGTGTTTCGTAAAGCGGTATTTCGTCGGGCAGATGGGCAGGCCGTTCTTCTGACTGGCCGTCATGCCAGTCACTCGCTGGCCGTTTCGCACGTGGTCCGGCAACTGCTGATTAAACATCTGCTGCATGCCGGGCTTGTAATCCCAGAGGTCCAGGTGGCTGGGTCCTCCGCTCATGAAGAGGTAGATCACGTGCTTTGCCTTCGGTGCGTGATGAGTCGCCGAAAGCTCGCCAGCCCGACCGGCCAGCAGGTCCTGATCGAGCAACTGGCTCATCGCGGCTGTACCCAGCCCGAGCGCCATGCGACCAAACAGTTGCCGGCGAGTGACCATCAATTCGTATTCGCGAATCGGGCTTGAACTCTGCATGATTCTTACCGTGAGTCAGTGATGGCAGGACGTGAGGCGACCAGCGTTCGACGGCATCAATAAAGAAGGATGGCGATGTCGCTGGCAAGTACCGTGACAGCGACCTGAGTCCACGCCGCGTGTTCAGCAGGATTCAGTTGGTCGTCGCGAGCGGCGTCGCCGAGCGACAACAAAGCAACAGCATCTTTCCCGGAACCGGCGTACCGCTCCTTCATTGCCCGCAGAAGTCCCAGACACACTGCCGTTTCGTTCTCCGTCGGATTGCGACAGGCCAGGAGATTAAAGAGTGTGTTCAATCGAGTCGGATCCGTTTCGACTTGCGTCAACAATCGTTGAGCGAGCATCCGCGACATTTCGACGCGCTGCGTTTCGTTGAGCAGCCCAAGCGCCTGCAGCGAAGTATTGGTACGCGACCGGCGAACGCAGCTGGATTCACGATCCGGAGCGTCGAAGATTGTCATCATCGGATGCGGGCTGGTCCGCTTCCAGTAAACGTACAGGCTGCGCCGGTAGAGCAGCGAACCCTTGTCCGCGATGTAGTCTTTCGTATTGCTACCAGGGTGTGCCAGCGCCTTCCACATGCCGCCCGGCTGATACGGCTTGACGCCTTCGCCGCCCATCCGAGGATCAAGCAGCCCGCTGGCCCACAACGCGACATCGCGGAGAACTTCGGCGTCCAGACGGTACCCCGGTCCACGCGCGATCAGCAGGTTTTCCGGATCATCAACGTCGTCGCGCCACGCGGAGCTTTGCCGAAACGTTCGGCTCGTCACCATCAGGCGCAGCATGTGTTTCCGGTCCCAGCCGCTGTCGTGCAATTCGACGGCCAGCCAGTCCAGTAGTTCCGGATGAGTCGGCTGTCGCCCCTGCAGCCCGAAGTCCTCGGGAGTTCGCACCAGACCGTCGCCAAAGACACCCTGCCAGACTCGATTGATCAGGACTCGCGCGACGAGCGGATGATCGCGCGAAGTCAGCCACTGCGCCAGCCCGAGTCGGTTCAGCGGTGCGTCCTTCGGGAACGCTCCCATCACCTGCAGAATTCCGGGTTGCAGCGGTTCGCCCATCGGTTGGTCGTACTCGCCTCGCCTGAGGACCTGCGTTGTGCGAGCCGCAGGAAGATCCTGTGCCACGAGCGTCGTCGTGAATGCCGCTTCGGCTTCGGTGGACTGCTTCAGGATCTTGACCGCTCGTTTCGACACTTCTTCCATGGCGACCGACCCCTGCCAATAAGCCAGCATCTTCAGTCGTTCTACGCCGGAGCCGCCAAGCCATTGTTTGAGGGCATCCTGCGACAGCGAGACACCATCATCCAGAATGAGTTGCGCAGTGCGGATGAGTTGTCCCCGCTGCTCCAGAAGGTTCGACCATTGATCCCACGCCGCCTGATCTTTGGGCGCCTTCGCGACAGGCCCGTATTCGTACTTGTTGCCGTCCATCGCCGGCTCGGCAGTACTGTTGAAAAACGCCAGCAGACGGTAGTACTCGGTCTGTGGAATCGGGTCGTACTTGTGAGTGTGGCAGCGGGCACAGGTTAGCGACATACCGAGAAACACAGTTCCCAGCGTCTCGACGCGATCGAAATTGTTCTTCATCTGAAACTCGGCCGGAATTGCTCCCCCTTCGCCGGTACTTGGATTCAGCCGAACGTATCCAGTGGCGATTTTCTGCGCCAGAGTCGGCTGCGGCAGCAGGTCACCGGCCAGCTGCCACGTGATGAACTCGTTGACCGGCAGATTCTCGTTGAGAGCTCGCACCACCCAGTCGCGGTAGGGATAAATGCCGCGGCGATTGTCCAGGTGAAGTCCGTGCGTGTCGCCATAACGAACTGCATCCAGCCAGTATCGAGCCTGATGCTCACCAAAACGCGGACTCTTCAAGAGCTGATCGACAAGCGTTTCATAGGCGTCCGCACTTGAATCGTTCAGGAAGGCCGCCAGTTGCTCGGGCTCAGGCGGGAGCCCGGTCAGTACCAGCGCCACTCGACGAGCCAGCGTCCGCTGATCGGCTTCCGGAGCGAACCCGACGTCGCGTTTCCTCAACTCACCGAGTACGAATCCGTCAATCGTGTTTCTAATTGACGGATCGTTAATGCCAGGTTCTGTTTTTCGAGGTGGGACGAAGGCCCAATGTGTCGCGTACCTGCCCCCCTGTTGAACCCATCGAGTCAGCAGGTCACGTTCGGCAGTGGTCAACTTCTTCTCGGCATCAGCAGGAGGCATCGGCTCATCGGCGGAATGCAGACGGACCAGCAGTTCGCTTTCCAGTGGCGACTTTGAATTGATCGCCTGATACCCACCTCGGTCCGCCGTCGCGAATTCTATCGTGTCAAGACGCAGCTGATCCTGTTCCTGCACATCAGGCCCGTGGCAAACGAAGCATTTGTTCGAAAGAATCGGAAGGATGTGCCGAGCAAAGTCGACAGGCTTCACGTTCTCTTTTTCGTCGGCGCGAACAGTGCCGATGGTCGCGCCGAATACGACTGCCACGAGCAGACCCATCAGGCTGACGCAGACGCAAAGTCGCAATGACGCAAAGACTCGCAAAGGCACTCGCAGCATTCCTTCGCGACTTCGCGACTTCGCGTGAGACAACAGACGGCAGCACGAAGCGTCAAACATTGCACCGTTCATAGCGTCAAGAGTTCCGACCGTAAAAGTCAGCAACCGACGAAGAAACGCGATCGAGACAGTGTTTTTCATGTCGCAATTAATCTTTGAAACATGGCTGATTATTCAGCACAGAACAACGACAGGAAGACGGTTCACTACCGAGTCAATCTCGACTCACCGTTCTGATTCCGGAATGTGAATTGCCGCGAAGCTGCATAGTCCGAATCCGATGGGACGTAATCGCGATGGCCGGAGTTCGTCAACAGGATGGCCGTTGAAGTTGGCATACAGCGTACTGCCGTCGGCGCTCAGCTTGATTCCGTATGTGCCAGCCGGCACGTAACCGTACTCCTTAACAAAAGCATCCGCCAGAAACGCGATCACTTTGCGGCGACCGGACGCTATGTCGTACTGCACAACCGGCGTGCCATGCTCGAACGCTCGACCGTGCGCTCCCGGCAGGTAATAAACGAAACGCTCATCTGGCGAGAGGATCATCACTGTGGTGTACTGCCCGGTCAGCCAGTTCAGACCCAGCAGTTTCAGCTCATCGGTAGCGACATTGTATTGAAACAGCTCGTTGAACTGATGCGTCGAGCCGAAGACCATCCCGGCTTTCGATTCGCGCGTCGAAGCCCGCATGCCGGGTGTCTTGCCAAATGTCACTCCGACTTTCTTCACTGCCCGCGTTGACGCATCGTATTTCCAGATACCGTCTTCGCCGTTGAAGAGAATCGACCCGTCAGCGGTCAGGATGAAGTTTCGATTGAAAGCAACGGCGCCATCTTCTGTCTGAAACACCGTCTTGCGAGTCGTCAGGTCGAGCCCCCATAAAGCGTCGCCGTTTCCGGCTTCGAGGTTGCACCACCAGATGTTTCGTTCTCGATCGAGCCGCGACGTCGCCGAACATCGCTTCGGCGGCAGGCTGGCAAAGACGACAGTCTTACCCGTCTGCGGGTCGTATTGATAAAGCTGTCCGCCGGGGAGCTGTTCGTTCCAGTGGTACTGCTCGTCGCCGGCGCGGCTGCCGGCATTAAGCGTTGCGTTGAAATAGATTTTCCCGTCGGCTCCTTCGTCAATCTTCGCATGCACCTTCGACCAGGCGGGCTGTCCGTCCTTTGGCGGTACGACCTTGTTCATATCAACGATCTGCTTCAGCGACTTCGACTTCGGATCCCAGCAGTAAATGAAGCATCGAGCGTCACCTTCGGCGTCTTTTCCATGATCGCCAATGCCGCAATAGACGCGTCCATCCTGCGCAAGTGCGATGTCACCCCACGACGACCACAGACGACTATTGATCGCATCCGGCCCCAGGTCTCCATGATATGCCAGGTCAACAGTCGGCGACTCCTTCGCGACCACAAACGGAGCCGCACCTTCTTCCTTCATCCATTCCTGCACTGACACCGGAACCTTGAGGAACTCGTCAGAGTGCAGAGTCACCGTTCCGTTCTTCGCACCTGGCAAAACTGGCGGCCATTGTTCGTCGACGAAATAACCGACGGGATACCCAGCCGCGTACGAAATGACAATTTCGCCACCGGTGACGGGATAACCGACCGCAGTATCCCGCCTCTCAAAATCACAGGCTCCACGCCGCGTTCGAGAAGTCCCGCGATGACCGGCTTCGAGATATTTCCCGGCGACCTGAAACACGATCTCCGTGCGGTTGCCCAACGGGTGCCCGCTGCTCGTAAACACTTTGCCGTCGAGATCGTCTTTCGTGACGAAGTGAGGTTCGACATCAAGTCCTGCTGCCTGCATGTTCTCAACCAGTTCCTGCTTCTCACTGAACTGACAGGTCGTATCGTCGACTCCGTGAACAACGACGACTTTGCAGGCATTCTTGAGACGTTTCGTCACGGCGAGGTGCGAGGGGTTCCCGACAAATCGAATCTCCTGCGCCGAGGGCGACAACCAGTTCGGACTGTTCGGATCGCGACTCCAGCGAGCGTTCAGCCCGCTGCCGCCGGGCAGATTGAATGCCACGTCATCACTGAGCTTCGCCATACCACACATATCGATGACACAGGCGAACGTCCTGGGTGCCAGCTTGTTGACCATCTGAGTCACGTTGCCGCCGCCGGAACCACCGGTCGCAAAGATTCGTCCTGATTCGAACGGCAACTCCTGCTGCTTCAGCCCGTCGAAGACAAACCACAAGGCTCGTAGCGCATCGAGTCCCTGCAGATACCCGAAGTCGTACGGCTCCGGATCATCAATCGACGCCTGCTTCCCGCTCTGCAGATAGTTGACGCAAATAGCGACAACATCGAGCCGCTTCGCCAGCGCATCCGGATTCGCCGTCCCGGCACAGTCGGTGCCGCCCCAGTTGTGCAGCGTCAGCATCAGCCCCGTCGACTTTGTGACGCTGTCGATCGTCCCGTCCGGATAATGAATCGAAATGTTGACGGTTCGCGGTCCCGGCTTCTGAGACCACTCCTGGACAGGAATCGAAACCGTCGCATTCTTTTCTGGCAGCTCCGGCCAAACGTCATTTGCGAATACGAAGCCGGAATCAAAGATCAGAACAGCACACAGCACGGTGGCACCACACAGCCGGCAGGCGAACACGTTGCAATTCATTGAGAAACTCCGAGCAATAAAGACCGTCCAGCCGAAGCCGGTAAGACGAGCGTGGGCCAGGTATTGATGACAGACAGTCCCAACGTCCGGGTGACTACGGGAAGGATGCTACACATTGTTTCTGCCGGAAGCTCAAAAACCAATGCGTACCGCTGAACAGTTTCCACAAGGAGCTGCAAAGCAAACATCGACTTGCCGAGGTACTGAATCAGCACTCACTGAATTCAGCATCCCAGGCGAGTCGAATGAGTCGCAGTTTTCGTTCGACCGTTCGTTCCGTGCAGTTCTGGATCTTCGCGATCTCCGAGTTTGAATGTTCTATCAGCTTCAGAACGGCAAACGGTCGCAGCGAGTCATTGAGCAACATCAGCAGCTCCTCTGAGTGAACGTCAAATTCCTGCGGCGACAGCGACTGAAAAGCGTCGCGAGCATCGCTGGCCGGAATCTCGGCGATCACGTCCAGGGTGATTGGCTGTTGCCCGCCGCCTCGCTTCTGCGCGGATTCCCGTCTCAACTGCTTGCGAGCTTTACGAACGGTCATGACAGACAGCATCGCCCACAGATTATCGCGATGAAAATCTCCCTGATTCGACAGATTGCCAGCCTGCTGCCAGAACGAAAAGAACGCGCTCTGCACAGCGTCGTCGGCTCCAGCAACCCGCCGATTTCCTCCGCTCAACGTTCTCTCGGCCAGACGCATCAGTCGAGGAAAATAGTGAAGCCAGAGAGACTTCAACGCCTCGGATTCACCTTCGCAAATCTGGTGAAAGAACATCGTCACGGAGCCGGCAGGATCGTTTTCCGGTGACAAAGGCGGCACTTTTCGGCTTCCAGAAAAAATTTGAAGAAATCGTGTCGGGAACTGATCACGTCTGGGCATTCATTGTTGTGAGCGTGAACTCGCGTTTCCAGCAACTCTTCATTCCGACCTGATGGATCCAAGCCATGAGCCAGAAAATACACAGATTCGTGAATCCAGCCATCGTTGCTGTACTGACACTCGTGGCAGTTCTCACAAACTCTCCGGCTCTTTCAGTTCAAGCCGCGCAGAAGGACGAAGCAAAAAAGTCTGTGTCCCAGGAGTTGAAACTGACTCATGCGGAGGCCCGTTTTCTGAGAGGGCTTGAGAAAAAACTTGTTACGAAACTGAACTCGAAGGACAACCCCGCTGACGAGAAGACCTGGTATGTTCTGCTACTGCTTGATCAGGCGGTTGTCCAAAAGGAAACTGCTTCGAAGTCCGGGTCGTCATTGTCGCTGCAACAATCGATGTGGCTCGCGACAAAGCCGGACGGTGTCGTCGTCAAGGGCCGTAGTGAAGCCGCCCTGGCACTGGCTCGATTCCTCGTTGGTGACAATAACGCTGCCAAGGGGCTGGGGCGCTTTGCGGCCGGGGACGCGAAGTCCCGCGTTTATGTCAACGCCAACAAGCGGTGGTGGTTCTACTTTTTCAAGACCGAGTCCGAAGCCAAAGCATTTCTGGCTCAAGCATTGCCGCCAAAGCAGACAGCAAAGAAGTGAAGGCTGGCCACTTCAGACCTTTGACAATTGCTGCGTGCATTATTCCACTAAACTGAATGTTCCGCTGATACCAATCGCTTAACCGGATAGTTGTATGATTGCTACCCTCGAACATCCACTCCATCGACGACCAGTTAAACGCCGCCCGTGGCAACATGCTGGACTTCTGAGACTGCGATTTCCACAAAGGGACGACATGCCAGAGCCGAAACAACAGGGGCTGTTCGAATCCGCGAATCGTCTCGACGGGATTTGCGATCGCTTCGAATCCGCCTGGCGAGCCGGTCAGCAGCCGCGCATTGAGGAGTACCTCCAGCCGGTGTCCGAGTCCGATCGTGCCGCACTGCTGCGGGAACTGCTGGCCTGCGAACTGGACCTGCTGATGAAATCGGGCCGGCCCGCGGACGAAGCCGTCTGTTGCCGACGGTTTCCCGAGTCTGTCGATGTCGTGCGGGCGGTCTTCGCCGATTCGCCCGACTACGCGTTCTTCGGCAAGCTGCGCGACTACGAACTGCAGCAGAAGCTGGGCGAAGGCGGCATGGGCGTCGTCTACAAGGCAGTTCAATCGCGTCTGAAACGGCCCGTCGCGATCAAGCTGCTGCCGCCGGAAAAGCTCGCCAAACCGGAAACCGTTTCGCGGTTTCATCGTGAGATGGAAGCCATCGGCCAGCTCGACGATCAGCACATCGTCCGTGCTCACGACGCCGGCGAAGTCGACGGCACGCATTATCTGGTCATGGAATTCATCGACGGCCTGGACCTGCGGGAACTTCAGGAGCGTGTCGGCCCGCTGTCGATGGCCAATGCCTGCGAGATCATCCGCCAGGCGGCGCTTGGTCTGCAGAGTGCGTCGAAAGCCGGCCTGGTCCATCGCGACCTCAAACCCTCGAACTTGATGCTCACACGCGGTGGCACCGTTAAGATTCTGGACCTTGGATTGGCTCAGGTCGGTTCAAAAATGGATTCGGTTGACCGCCCCGAGCTGACATCGACCGGGCAGATCATGGGCACGTTTGATTATCTCGCTCCCGAACAGGCTACGGATACCAGGAACGTCGATATTCGAGCCGACATTTATGGGCTGGGTTGCACACTTTTCAAGCTGCTGACAGGCCGAGCTCCTTACTCAGCACAGGGACCAATGACGGCGTACCAGCGAATCCGAGCCCACCTGGAAGATCCAATTCCGTCTGCTGCAGCCAGCCGCGCGGACGTGCCGGCCGAACTCGATTCGCTGCTGGAGAAAATGTTGGCGAAGCAGGCCGTC
>JAQBWV010000249.1 GCA_027624335.1 Planctomycetota bacterium | reverse complement strand
TTTGCGTTTTGCGGTGCAGGAATTCACTGGAGTGGCAGCCGCATCACCGAACAGCGTGTACCGGTTGAAATGCCGGAGCGTGTTCGCCGTTGAGGAAACGTTCGCGGACGACGTCGTTGTTGTGCTTCCTGACGGCTTCTCCCCGCCCTAATGAGATCAGCTCGTTAATCCTTTCCGGTCGCGCGTCGTCGAGAGTGAACTGCCCTCGTGCAGCGGTGAAGTTGATCCGATGAAAACGACGATTCACCAGCAACATGGATTGAGCGTTGGCGGCTTCCTGCTGCGCGTTCATCAGGATATCGACCAGTCCAGCATTCCAGCCGAGAATGCCTGAGCGTTGTTTTCCGGCAACGTTGAACGGTTCGGTGGTTGTCCCGATGCTGAGGATGTCGATTTCCTCCAGTGATCTTCCACAGAAGTGAACGGCTTCGACAAGCGCCGCCAGTGTCGGGCTGTTGGCCCAGACACCGCCGTCAACATAGCTGTTGTTTTCGTGATTCGGAAACTTCGCGGCGGCGAAGTAAGTGGGAGCGGCCGCAGTCGCCAGCGCCACATCGACAGCTGGAGCGTCCTGATCGTGACGCAGGTGCTCGTGGTGAGCCGTCTTCAGCAGAAAGATTCGTCCGCCGATCGCGTCATACGTCGGGATGACGAGTGGCCTTAGGGACTCGCCGAATCGTCGCTCGCCGAATACATCCACCAGCGCTGCTCGCAGGACTTCGTGGGAATGCTTCGGCTGAAACAGGTGCCGCAGGACTCCGGTCAGCCGACGAGCCAGACTCATGCTCGGAAAAATGTGTGGTCCGTGGCTGGTGTAGAAGTCGACGATCTCATCAGCCGAAAGGCCAAGTCCCAAACCGAGCGCGATAATCCCACCGGTCGAGGTTCCCGCGATCATGTCGAAGTGATCGACGCAACGGTGCCCGGTGTCTTTCTCCAGAGCCGCCAGCACGCCTGCCGTAAACGAGCCTTTGATACCACCGCCATCGAGGGCGAGGATGCGGAATGTCATGCATGTCTCCGGTCAGCGAGTGTCAACGATTGTCGTGTTGTGGACGGGAGAATACTCGCATAAGACCGGACTGTGCGACGGTGCTGCAAACTGAGTGGTTCAGGCAATGATGGCGTCGATCGGTTTGCCGAAGTCGATTTCGAGGCGCTTGCGACCGGGGATTTCCATTTCGCGCGGGTCCAATCCCAACTGGTGAAGTACTGTGGCGTGCAGATCGGTGACGTAGTGACGATCTTCGACGGCGTGAAAGCCGATTTCGTCAGTGGCTCCATGGACGGTGCCGCCTTTGATCCCGCCGCCAGCCATCCAGATCGAGAATCCATACGGGTGATGGTCGCGACCGTCTGAACGCTCGGCACCGGGAGTCCGACCGAACTCGGTGCCCCAGACGACCAGCGTTTCGTCGAGCAGTCCTCGCTGTTTCAGGTCTTTGAGCAGGCCAGCAATTGGCTGGTCAACAGCCTTGCTGCGTGTGGTGTGATTGGCCAGAAGTTTGCTGTGCGCGTCCCAGCCATCGTCGTAAATCTGGACGAATCGAACACCTCGTTCAACGAGCCGTCGCGCGACCAGACTCTGGTTGCCGACCGTCTTTGTCGCGGCATCATTCAGGCCGTACAGCTCCTGGGTGGCCGCAGTTTCCTGTGAAAGATTCACGACTTCGGGAACGGCCATCTGCATTCGAAACGCCAGCTCGTACGACTTGATGCGCGCTTGTAAGGTGGCGTCCTCGGGATACGTGATGGCTGTCTCACCGGAAAGCTGCTGGAGCAGATTCAGTTGTCCTCGACGTTCTTCGACGAAAACGTCCGAACCCGGCGAGCCGAAAGGCAACGCGTTGCCTGGCTGAACGTTGAGCCGGATTCCGGAATGCTCCGGACCAAGGTAGCTGCCGTCGTGAGCGCCGACTCCACCACAGCAATCGCCTGGCGGAGGTCCAAGGACGACGAAGCTGGGGAGATTGTGGTTGAGCGATCCCAGCCCGTAGTGAACCCAGGATCCGATCGATGGATAAAACCCGTCGAAGATATGGCGTCCGGTGTGGAACTGCAGTTGGGCAGCGTGGTCGTTATCCGTCGTCCACATGGACCGCACGACGGCCATGTCGTCGACGCAGTCTCCCACGTGCGGCCACCAGTCGCTGACGTCGATGCCACTGTCGCCGCGCTTTCGAAATCCCTTCTGCAGGGGATACAGCTTCGCCATGAGAGCTCGCGGAGTGCCGGCGAAGTCACGCACATTCCTGCGGTAGAATTCCGACTCCAGCACGCCTTTGCCGTAGGGCGATTCGTCGATCGTCATTCCGGCAAATTCATTGAGCTGCGGTTTTGGATCGAAGCTCTCCATATGGCTTGTTCCTCCGAGCATGAAGTACCAGATAACGCTCTTCGCCTTCGGCGCGATCTCTGGAAGTCCACTCGGCAGGGCGTGAGTTTCTGCACCGCTGGCTCGGTCGCTGGCGAGCATCGCTCCCAGAGCCAGGCCGGTGAAACCCATCCCGCAGTCGCCGAGGAATCCTCGACGGGAAACACGACCGCAGGGGAACTGGTCTGTCATGATTCAGTCTCGATCAGTCGAAGTTGTTGGCCTGTTGTGCCGTGAAGGAGTTATCGGATTGTGACGAAGTCGTTATGGCAATACAGAACGTGGATCAGATTCTCTTTCGCTCGTAGAGCACGGTTCGGCGACGGAGCGACCTTCGCCACAGCCGAACCGCCAAAAGCGGTCAGTGTCGACGATGTCAGCAGTTCGGTCTGACTGTTCAGAAACTTCACGCAGACGTCAGTTTCGGAATTGGTCGGTGAGCGGGAGATGATCTGCTCGAACGCGGCTGCGACGAAGTTACGTTGAGCGACTTCGCTATTCGGATCAGCAGTTTCCTGATCGAGCCGTCGGGCCAGGTGTCGGGCCATTTCGAGCGGCAACGCACTGTTCGTCAGAGCCAGCGCCTGCTGCGGAACGACGCTTTCGCTGCGTCTGTAACAGGCATTGGGATTGGCTACGTCGAACAGTTCGAGAAACTTCATTCGGTCATCCGGCGTGATGCGGAAGTAAAGACTGCGTCGCAGGGTCGTGGCGTCTTCGGTTTGTGGAATGTCCGGTCCACCTCGCGTCAGGTCGAGCTTGCCGGCTGTGGCAAGCACAGAGTCTCGAACGACTTCCGCCTCCATTCTTCGCGAATGGGCTCGCCAGTGAAACCGGTTCTCCGGATCTGTATTGCGATTCATTGAGTCTGCCGAGGCGGCGGAACTCATCCGATAAGTTCTCGACAGAACAATCTTCCGATGAAGGTGTTTCATTGACCAGTTGTTCTCAATCAGTTCCGACGCCAGCCAATCAAGTAGTTCCGGGTGCGACGGCAGTTTTCCGTTCAGGCCGAAGTTTTCGACGGACGGCACGATGGCTTCGCCGAAATGTCGCAGCCAGATGTGGTTGGCGGCGACTCGTGCGGTGCGAGGATTTCTCGGATCGGTCATCCAGTTGGCCAGAGCCGTGCGTCGTCCCGTACTTGTCTGTGGATAAGTCGGGCCAATCGGTTCGTACTTTGTGTCCACGCGGGCGACAGCCTTCGTCGCCGCGTCGAGTTTCATTTGTACTCCCGCGAGCGTCTTCTCTGCAGCAGCTGAAGAGTTTGCTGGTTTGGCCGCACTTCCTCGGTCCTCGTCAGTTTGTGACTGAGTGATCAACTCAAGCTGTTGCTGCGCTGTGAGCAGTTCGATCTCGGCCTGAGCGACGGCGACCTGTCGTTCGGTGGCACTTGCCAGTTCTGCAAGCTGTGCAGAGTTGCCTGCTGGTGGCTGCGAATGTCGGGCCTGCTCTGCCGCGATCCGTGCCTGCAACGAGGCGACCTGCATGACGGCAAGTCTGATGCGTTGCTTCTGCAGAGCAACGGCCTGCACGGCTTCCAGATGTCTACGTCGCAGGTCGTCGACACTTTCGCGTAGTTCGTGAATGTCGAGTTCGAGGAACTCGGCGGCACCGTTGTGAACCCACAGTGCGAACCGGCCTTCGCGACGGGCTGCAGGCATGACGTACTCAAGTTTCAGCTCACCGTTCAGCGAAATCTTCAGCAGTGGGCCACGAACGGTGACTTCGACCAGGGTTTCCTCACCGACCTTCAACTTGACCGGAACGATGCCGGCTTGAGGGTACACCTGCTTGCCACCAGCTCGATGAAAAGCCTGAATGCTTTGCCGGTCGTCTCCGGTACTGGTGTAAACGTCCTGCGAGTTGCCCGTGTCGACGAAGTCAAAGCTGAACCCGACGGAGCGGTAACCACCTGGAGCCAGCGTTCGATAACGAACTCGCGCGGCAAAGTCCTTTGGGTGATTCTTCAACGTTGAAATCGTGGCGAAACTGGTGACCGTCTTTTGAGCCAGATACCCGTCCTCGTATTTCCAGTCGCCACTCAGCGTTTTCCATGTATCCGCTCGTGCTGACGAGAAGTCTTCGTGCAGGAACGATACTCCGCCCGAAGTGTCTGGGTCCGGTTGTTGTGTCAACGATTTGTCGATCATGGTCAGCTTGTCTGCTGTTGTTTCAACAGCCGTGAGCAATACGTCGAGCTGTGCCTGAGCCCTGGTGACGTCGGCCCGTGCGGTTTCGATCAGGCTCTTCGTGTAGTCATTCTGCAGCGCTGGATACCAGGCAACTGCAGGCAGCGCAAGGGGAACAAACTCCGGCAATTCGACACCGAACGCTGCTGGTACAGCGGGGACAATTACCTGTGATTTGTCGGGCGATCGATCGTTGCCTCGTTCAAACAGCCAGGTCGGGGCGTCAATTGCCTTGTCGTAAGCTCGGGACAGGCCATCGACCGGGATCTCGCCGAGTGTTTGATCCTTGATCATGCCACTGCCGGCTGACAGGGGATCTGTACGAACATCGTGAGGCTCGAAGAACGCACGGAACTGGTAGTAGTCCAACTGAGAAACAGGATCGTACTTGTGGTCATGGCACCGGCAGCACCGCAGCGTCAGACCCAGCAGCGCCTGACTGGTCTGCTCGACAGTCTCGAACAGCCAGACGTTCCGATCGAACTTGTACCAGTTACGACCGAGGAAACCCGTCGCCCGCAGAGTCTGCGTATCGGTCGGTGCGATCTCGTCGGCTGCGAGCATTTCACGCAGCATTTGATCGTAGCCCTTATCCTCATTCAGCGACTCGATGATCCAGTTCCGCCACTTCCAGATATGCCGCTGGCTGTAACGCATCTCGTTGCTGGCCCGGCGACCATACCAGTCGCTGTAACGCCAGACGTCCATCCAGTGTCGCCCCCAGCGCTCTCCGTACTGAGGTCGCGACAACAGATCATCGATCACTGCGGCATAGGCATCGTCGGACGGGTTCGCGAGAAACGCGTGTAGCTCCTTCCGAGTTGGTGGCAGCCCGATCAAGTCCAGAAACACTCGCCGCAACAGCTGGGCGGGCGGAGCGGCGGACTCAGGCTTCAGGTTATGCTCCTGGTGCTTCTGACGAATGAAGTGATCAATCGGAGACAGGCTCCAGGTGTCCGTCGAATCATGCAGTGTTTTCGAACGATTGACCGGCTGATACGACCAGTGGTCACGCGGATCGGTCAATGGCTTTTCATCAACCGGAGCGTGCGCCCCAGCTTTGATCCACGCAGCAATGACTGCAACTTCCGCTTCAGAGAGACGTTCTCCTTCTCCTTCTGGAGGCATCGTGAAGCCAGCCTTGCCGGTCAGGACCTGCAGCAGCAGACTGCTTTGCGGTTCAGACACGGACAGTGCCGAACCGCTCTCGCCCCCCGCCTTGATGGCTGCCGCCGTGTCCAGTCGCAGTCCGCCTTTCTGCCGAACCGGACCGTGACACGCCACACAATGCGCGAGAAACAGTGGCTTCACCTCGGAGGCATAGTCCACCTCTGCGTAGACGTTTCTCAGACTGAACAACGCCAGCCAGCAAACGCTCATTATCATCACGCTGCGCATAGCGTTCGATCCTCCAGGCGACGAAGCGAAGTGTCTGCGTTCGGTGATACCCGACTGACGAAACAATTCTGGTGTCAGTCCTGGTGTGACATGAGTTCCAGCATGGACTCACCGAAGCCCTTGCCGATCCGGTTGAACCAGATCGCGCTGCCCAGATAGTGGTAAGGTCGATCGGAGCCGACCTTCTGCCATTCTTCAAAGTGCTTCTGCCAGTCCGGGAACAGACGCTCGGCTTCTTTGTCCGCCAGAACGTCCGTGCGGATCGTCTTTACGTTGCCTTTGAACTCGGGCACATCATTCATGGCGAGTTGAGCGGCACTGACCGTCAACATTCCGCTCTGTGCTGGTTTTGAACCGTTCTGCCCGAGTGCCCCGATCACGAATGGCAGCTTCGGAGAATTCAAATCTTTGCGGACGTCGTTGATGAACCGCTTCATGTTTGCTTCGTACTCGCCGGGTGCGTGGTCGCCGAACATGTCGTTAAACCCCTGGAACCAGACAAAGCCAGCGACTGCAAGTTTCTTCCCCTTGAGTGCCGGGAACATCGTTTCGTAGTTCGCGAACGTCTGCTGAACTTCGGTCATCATGTTGCGATACGACGAACCGTAGACTGACTTGATCTCGTCCATTGTTGGCAGTGGGTCATTCTTCTTGTTCTTCTCATTGTTCTTAGTGACGCGTTGTTGAGCTTGTTCCAGCTCTTTCTGAAGAGCTTCGTCGCTGGGCAATCCTGAACTTGGCGAGCGGAACTTCTGATACAGTGAGTGGCCACCCCACGCTGCTTTGATCAGCAGGACTGGCTCGTCAAAGTGGTTTCCCATCACATTGCCGAATTCAAGTTCGGCGCCGGTCTTGTTCGGCGACCCATAGCCGATCGTCAGCCCGCCGCTGCGTTCCAGAAACTTGATGAAGACATCGTCGCGGACGATCCATTCATCGCTCTTGCGAAGGTGTGCGAACAGGTCCTTCGTTTTGTCGTCAGTCGCCTGATGTTCAAGCAGCGTGTTCGACGCCTTGCCTTCCATATTGGACTGTCCGGCGAGGATGAAAACCTTGACAGTCTTCGCCTCTTCAGCCGACACGCGAGTCGCTGACGAAGCGGTGACCACGGTTGAAAGAACCAGAAGCAGGGTGAGTAACCTGGCGGGCTTGTTCACGGACGATGTTCCTCTCTGAGCGAGAAAAGATGAAAGGTGGCGGGCTGACAGCCAGCGCCGTTAACTCAGCGTAATCAGTTTCCTTCGGCATGTCCTTCAATGGCATTTATGTTTCAGGCTGCAGGTTCGGTTGCTGCCGACCGACACCGTGGCCGGTGGGAACCGGCCCTGCTTTGTGGAACAGACTAACAGTCATTCATGGATGCACTCGGTCATTCTTGAATTCAGCCGGTAATCGCGTGCCAGGCGAGCAGCGCGTCGCGTGTCTCTCGGACATCGTGGACGCGGATCATGTCCGCACCCTGAGCAGCGACGGCAATGGCGACTCCAATGGTTCCGCAGGTTCGCTCTTCGACGGGACGTCCCAGCACTTTCGCGAGGAATCTCTTTCGTGAATGGCCAATCAGCACGGGCCGTTCGAGATCCCGCAGGGCGGCGATGTGCGACAGCAAGTCGACATTGTGCTGCGCAGTCTTGCCGAAACCAATGCCGGGGTCGGTGACCACCCGTTCGCGGGCAATGCCAGCCCGTTCCAGTGTCGCCAGTCGATCGGACAGGAACTGGCAGACCTCGCTGACGACGTCGCTGTAATGCGGATCCATCTGCATTGTTTGCGGAGTCCCCAGAATATGCATGCAGATGACGCCGCAGTCTGATTCCGAGCAGACATTGACCATCGCAGGATCGAACGTCAGCCCGGAGATGTCATTCACAATGTTCGCCCCCGCTGCCAGGGCCTGTCGAGCGACTTCGGCTTTGGTCGTGTCGACGGAGATCAGTCGATCGGTTCTGTATCGGACTTCGGCAACAACTCCGACGACACGACGAAGTTCTTCCTGCACTGAAACGATCTCAGCCCCTGGTCGCGTCGACTCTCCGCCAATATCCAGAATGTCCGCTCCGTCTTCCGCCAGTTTCAGGGCATGATCAACGGCCGCCTGCTGTTCCAGAAAGTCGCCGCCGTCGGAAAAACTGTCTGGAGTGACGTTCACAATCCCCATGATCAGTGGAAATCCGCCGAGCTGGTGAGTCGTACTGCCGCACTTCCAGTTGAGCTGCCGAATTGTCGAAGCCATCGAAAAAACCCTGGATCAGAATACGATTGGTTCAAATTTGTTGTTGATCTGTTTCGGAATTCCTCGTTTGACTGACGGAAGCTCAGCCGACAGCGCGAGAGTTCCATGTCTGGACGATACTCGATGGCCAGCCGCTGGAGCATGCATGAGGCAGTTTGGCTCACCAGAAATCTGTCAGAAAACATGAACGAAGCCAACGGATCAATTGAGCCGCGTTACGAAGTGCGTTCAAATGGCGACAGCTTTCACGGACGACAAGATTCAGGACTCATCATCACGGGAGATAATTTTGTGACTGACCGGAATCCACTTACTGCGATTTGTGTGGCAACGATTGTCCTGATGGCAATTTCGCTGACGGCTTCCGCTTCTGTTCCTCTGGAACTGGCGGTTCACGAGGCGTCGCGTTCGGCACGACAGAAGCAATTCAAAGAAGTACTCGTCATCGTTCGGGAGAGTTCGCGATCGGCGAAAGATGATGAGATCGACGGTGTCCTGCGGGCTGTCGAGAAAATGACCCTCGACATGCTGGAGAAGGAACCAGAGGTCCAGGGCGTCGTGGATAAGGGTGTTCGAACCGAGGCGGCAAAGTCGAAAGCCAGGATCCCGTTGAGGGCTTCAGATGTCTCCCGGTTCACTTCCGTCAGAGCCGCCGACGCAGTTCTCAGTCTCGACTACAGGAATCGCAGCGGGGTCAGTGTCGAGGTGACTCTGCTCGATGGTGACTCGGTCTATTTTTCGGAGCTGGTGCAGCTTGCAGAGCGTCCGAAGCCAATCGCTGAATATCTGAAAGACTCCAGCAAGGACGCCACTGAAGACAAGGCCGCAGATCAGGAGTCAAAAGACTCCGATGGAAAGCCTGCTGCGAAGAAGGATGGCGGCAAATCGGAAGGCTCCAGCAAGGGAGAAGTTAAACTCGCTCCCGGTTCAGAAACGATCAAAGGGACGGGTGGCAAGGTGCGTCGAAGCAGCGTCGACACTCGAAACGTTCGGTCGACCAGCCGTGATCAACGTCAGGACGCCTCGATAAAGGCGTCGACAGTGACCGCCGCCGCATCCGAATCGGAGAACAAGTCGGCTCCGAGAATTCCCTCTGCGCAGATCTCGGAGTTACAGCGCGAAGTGCTCAACTATGCCGCGGACAATATCGGCCGCAAAATCGGTCGCGGCGAGTGCTGGGACCTTGCTGACCAGGCGCTTCGCGCCGCGGGAGCAGAACCG
>JAQBWV010000248.1 GCA_027624335.1 Planctomycetota bacterium | reverse complement strand
GCAGGTCTTCATTTACGAACACGATCCTCAGAATCGCTCGTTTTCCCGCGAATTCCAGCAGCCCGGGAACTGCTGGCCAAAAAGAGATTTCAGTGGTTGAAGTCGTAGCCGCTGCCGGATCCCACAAAGTAAAAAACGAGAAACAACAAGCCCGCGAGGGCGAGGCAAATAATCCCGCCGACGTAGACAAAACGAGGGACGCCAGCGGATAATTTCCTAATGGCGTTTCCAATCCCCCGACTGATTGCTGCCGGTCGGAGCTTGATAACGGGCTGACCATGAGGACCGACGACGGGTAATTCGGGATTCGAAGTTACAGAGTCGGGCAAAACACTCGAAACCAAAATCACCCCGCTCTCCGAAGAGTCTGGCAACGTGGAAAGGGGCGGTGGCCTCAACTCGCGATGCGATCCGGGCACGGCTGTATCGATCGCCTGAGCCGTGCTGAGAGCGGGCTGAGAGCCGGACTCACTGAGTGGTGGCGGTCGAATGGCAGAAGTCTGCTGTGCCATTGCGGAATTCAACGACTTGACGAACTGACTGCAGGAGTCGAATCGCTGATCTGCTGTTTTTGCCATGGACTGGCACAAGACCTGAAAAACGGGAATGGAAAGTCCTGGGACAGGAGCAATAGCCTCATTCAGTGCCCGTTGACGGATGACCTTTGGATCTCGATCTGTGAATGGCAGTCGTCCGGTCAGCAGCTCATGAGCAATCACACCAAGAGCGTACTGGTCTGTGCGGCCATCCTGATCCTGGCCGCGCCACTGCTCCGGAGACATGTAGGGGTAGGTCCCACTCTTCTCCATCCGGACCTGGCTGATTCTGGCCTGACTGTTGCGAATCTCTGCGGCCAGCCCGAAGTCAACGATTTGGGGGTCACGTCCATCGCGCTGGACCATGATGTTTTCGCTTTTGATGTCTCGATGGACGACTCGCAATCTGTGAGCGTAATCCAGGGCATCTGCCACCGGCGTCAGAATTGCCTTAACGGCGGCAAGTGGAAACTTTCCCGACTGCTGCACAACCAACTTCCAGTAGTACCGAAGCGTCACTCCGTCGATGTACTTCATAACAAGAAATCGCCCAACAGATTCATCCGTGCCAAGGTGATGTGTCGGACAGATATGCTGATGCTGAAGTCCGTGGACGCGGCGGAAAGTCTGCTGAACGCGGAGCATCTCTTCCGCATTTCCCTGCAACTCGCGAGGCAGAATCTTGATTACGACTTCGACGTCACCCTCGTGGTCATAGGCTCTCCAGACTTCTCCCATGCCTCCTTTTCCAAGCTGTTCGCGAATCTTGTAACGGCTGGCGAGGACACTGCCACTTTGAATTCCAGCCATCTGTGGTTCAGGAGTTACGACTTTGCCGGCCTGCTTTTTCCGCGGCGGAGCTGTCGGTCGCCGAAGCAGTGGTGCTCCAGGAGTCTCTGTCACGACTCGGCGACTCTGGATTTCCGACAATCTGCGCTGGTACGTTGCCTGGTCAATCCTTCCTCCCACCAATTCATTCAGGAGATGTTCCTGCATTTTGCTGATGTCACTCATGACTGATACCGGAGATATATGGAGTTGAAATTCGTTTCCTGAAACTGGCGGTAAAATCAGTCGATTGGGTCCAGTCCGAGTACCTGCAGGGCGGCCTGCTGGAAAACTGTTGGCTTGCCACTGACTGAACGTGACTCCCACTGGCTGCGTTTGATCGGCTGTCCTTTCTGAAGAGGACCGAGACCGAGGTCCTTCAGCGTCTGCGAGCCGAGAATCGCGTTCTGCAGCGATTCCGGAGTCACAAACAGCTCTGCTGCGGCTTCTTCAAGTCCCAGATCTTTCTGAAAGGACCGAGCCACTGTGCCGATGGATTCCGGAGACTGCTGAATTTCCGCCTCATTCAGAAATAGCCCGGTCGCCTTTCGGGCTGCTGTCATAAACAACTCTTCGTCTTTAGCGAGCCAGTCCTGCATTTCGTCGTCCGTCACGTATATTTCCCGGACCTTTTTAAGAGCATCGCCCGTCATGCCTCCTGCACCTCTGACCGTATCCTTGAAGTCTCTGATCATGCCGCGAGCATGGCAGTGCATGCAGGACAGTCCGCAAACGACGTCGATCGAGCCGGCTGTTTCGTTGAGATCACGCACGACATCAGTCGGTCCCTTATCTCCAGGCAGGCGGTTGCCTTCGATGTCGGACAGGTAATATCCCTGCATGCCGTTTGGCAAGGAGAAGACCATCTCGCCTCCGTCGGCCTCGAAAGCAAATTCACTGAAAGGGTTATTTCGAAACTTTGGACCAAGGGGGAATCCTGTCAGCTTGCCTTTCCCTTCGCTTTTGGCGAAGTCATAGCTTTTCCAGTAATAACCCCGCGACCCCGGCCCGATTCGACTGTCGTGCCGGTCGACAAGCCGGTTACTGACTGAGACACCGCTTTCATTGAACGCGGATCGGACGAGCCGGCTGTCAAGGAAGTCTTGATCAGGATCGACTCCCAGTTTCTTCTCCAACTCCTGAATGCTGTTCGGCAAGTCCAGCAGATCAAAGTAATGCTCGGGCCGCGCCGCGTTGTTGACAAACCAGTCGGCCTGAATGAATGGCAGTTTCGTGCTTGACAGTCGGAAGACATCCTCCGCGAGTTTTGCGACATCGTCATCCGAGGGATGTGCATCGAGCCGTACGCCGAACGGGTAGTTTTCGACCAGCTCGTCCCAGTCTGCCTCACTCCAGCCGTAATCCCGAAGGTTGATCGCCAGTACCGTTTTGTTTTCATCAAGCGGGCTCGGGACGGAGACTGTTGGCTCCCAGGTCAGACTGTTGATGATCTTGGATGTCGCCGCTCTCACAAGCCTCAGTTCCTGGCCAGAGATATTCACCCGTGCCTGACCCACCCGCTTCGAGAAAGAATTGTTGTGCAGATGAGTCAACGTAAGATACCGCCGGTCGCGACGCTCACGTCCGGACAGTCGTCGCAAGTCACTTGCCATGACGTCCAGCATCGTTTTTTGCGTAACTGGTTTGCGAGGTGGCACTGTCTTCCATGCTGGGGCGCCCGCCAGAATCCATTGGTGGATGACATCTTGCTCCTGTTCCGTTGGTCGGTCTTTCTGATTCTTAGGCGGCATTGTTGCGTTGTTAATGCGAATCCAGATTCGCGACTCCGATGGCTGCTGTCGTGTCACATAGGCGCCCTTCTTACCCTGACTCAGCAAAAGGTCATGATTGATAGCGTTCGCGAAACCACCGATCGTTTTGTCTCCATGGCAGCCAACGCAGTATTTCTGCAGAAAGCCTTTTGCCTGCAGGGCGAGCCCAGCATTGTCCCCTGAAGCAGCAGTCGGCGTTGAGGCGAATGAAGGAGCCCCCGCCAGTATCCACTCTTCAATCACCTTGCGTTCGTCGTCGGATGGAATCGGCACTCCCTCTTCGTTATCGGGAGGAGGCATCGGGTCGCCCAGTTCCTTGTCCTGCTGGATGACTCGCGCCCAGATGAGCGACTGCTCCAGGCTCCCTGGCGTGATATACGTGCCGTTGCCGTTATCGCTTCGCAGCGTCGCATAGTCCAGGACGTTTTCCAGCGACGAATAGGTGTCATCCGAGTGGCATTTCGCGCAGTACTTTGAAAGGAATGCCTCGGCCCGTTTTGCCAGCTGCTGATGCTCAGAGCTGGTCCCTGTTCCAGGATTTGTCGAGACGACAGGTTTCGTCGAATCGCCCGTTCCTCCATTGGAGCCTGCGCCCGAAGTCGTGCCCACTTTCGGCGAGGTATCGCCGCCACGTTTGCTGTCGAGTCGAACTAGCACTTCGTTGTTCTGGTTTCGCGAGCCACGAAGCTCCGGCTGCTGTCGGAGTCCCTTGAGGTAGGTGGAAACGTGGTGAGTTGTATTTTTTCGAACCGATGCGGCGACTTCCTGAAGACTGAGCTCACCATCCGAAATCGCCGCCTCTTCGGCGTTCCCGGCAATGGCGCTGGCGAGGAAATGAGCGCTGACGCCGGCACGAAGCGTTGCATCCACGTGAGACTGCTCGCCAGCCTCGCTGCTGAACAGCGCAACGACATTTCCAGGAGGGACGGGAACCTGAGGCAACGATGTGACCTGAACTGTTTCCGGATCGGGAGGATTGGTCGGGTCAAGTCGCGCGGTGTCGTAGTACAGAAATTTCACGCGAGCTTTGGATGCCTCGTTCAGTGTCTCGTAAAGTTTCTCGATGGAGATCAGATTGTTTTCCGCAGAGACTTGATCGGCTGTTTTCAGGCCGGTCACGCTGGCGTTCGCTGGGCAGAAAAAGAGCGACCCCTCTGACGAGCCGGTTTCAAAATGCACACTCTGGCCGATCAGTGCCACTACGATCGTGTCGTTGCCGTCGAGTTTCTGGTTCAGTGACGGGTTGAGGATCTCTTTGAACTCGCGGCGAATGTTTGCTGCAGTCGGCAGTTGCGTCTGAAGGTGTTCCTCGTCTCGCACCGACTGCACCATCAAAGACACGTCGTAGCCTTTCTCATGGAGAGCCCTGGCAAGGCGAACGGCGTCTTCTTCGGCGTACTCAAGATCGGCAAGCGGCTGTGTATCCGGATAATCCTCGACGGCAATCACAATTGCGAAGTGATCGCCATCTCCTCCGGTAAACTCTCCCGGGTTGATGGTCGGTTCATAAAAGTAGCCGATCGCGCCACCGACAACTGCCAGAAGGACGATGGCAGCAGCGATCAAAGGACGTCGAGATCGTCGCAGAGCTGCTGGTTCCAGTTCCGGCTGAGGAACGGGGACGGAGAGATCCAGCGACCGAACCGTCACAGTGGGACCAAGACGCCCGAGTGTAAATCGCGTTCCCGCGCGAATTGACATTGGCTTCTGCACGCTTCGGCCGTTGATCCAGGTTCCTTTCTCGGAACTCAGATCAGTCAGCGTCGCCCCTCCAGGTGAAAGTTCAATTTTCGCGTGTTGCTCGGAGACGTGAGTGAAATCGAGGCCGTCGCCGACAACTGCGAATTCACAGCCGGCTCCGCTGCCAATCGTAATGACAGCGGATTCGATTTCTGTTGATATTGTCTGGCCACGACCAGCGCGGGCTTCGAGGTGGATCTTCATGGTTCTTCCGGGCCAAGAGTCGCGACAGCGAAATCAGGTCAATGATGTGCCGCATTTGCCACAAAACTTTGCCGCTGCCGGCAGCTCGTTTCTGCACTGAGGACAATAGGTGGTTGTCGGCACTGAGGCCGCCGCTGGCGGTTGTCCTCCCTGAGCAGCTGCCACGGCGGTGTCGCGTTGAGTTTCCAGAGCAGTCTGCATCAACTTCTGGATCGAGTCCATTTGCGATACGGACTGTGACTGCTGTGAATTGAGCATCCGCTCGTAGAGTTCTTTCATTTCCTGTTTTGATTTCTGACCGCCGGCCGCTCGGTACTTTTCCGCAAGCGCCTGAGCGACTTCCGGTGACTTTTCCGCAGCTCGTGCGAGAATCTGCTCCTCTGTCAGATCTTTCAGGGCTTCGGTCTGCCGGAGATCTGCGAGTAACCGGGACTGTTCCGCAGGACTCATGGCAATCAGGGTCTCCGGCGACAGCTCGTTGAGAGCTGCCATTCGTTTCAGGTCCATTTCGTGCGTGGCACGATCGGCCTCGGTCTGAATATCCTGTTGAGTTCGCTGGGTATCGAGTTCACGGCGCGAGGAAGCATCTTTCTTCGCCTGGCTGAGTCCATTCAGATGCTCCTGCCACTTAACAGCCCGTTCGATTTTTCGATTTTTGCGGTCATCTTCGTGGCTGTCACGCAGCCGTTCGTAATCCAGATCTTCAGATCGGCCCTGAGTGAGCTGCTGGCGTTCGTTCTGGAACTCCGACTGCTGCTGATTCATTCCATGCTCGAACTCCCGGTTGGCCCTTTGGTGAGTTGCCTGCTGCTCAGTATCTGCGGCCTGCAGGCGAGAGTCCTGGTCACGCGATTCGTGCTCCTGCTTGAACCTCTGATTCTCGTCCAACTGCTGTCGCTTGTTTTCTCGCTGAGCCTGTTCAAGCTGATGTTTCTCGCTGACCAGCTGCTGTTTGAATTTCGCGTCGTGACCGAGTTCCTCGCGACGCCGGTCGTACTCCTGTTTTTTCTCCTCGTGAGTTTCCTCGCGAGCCCGATCCGAGCGTTCTTTATTCAACTTGTCCCGACGGTTCAGGGCCGCCGCCTGACGCTCCAGTTCATTGACCTGAGCCTCATGCCGTGTGTCGCGTTCATGCTGATGAATGTCGTGCTCAGCCTGTTTCTCAAGATGAGATTCATTGACCTGCTGCTGAGTTTCCGCCTCCTTGCTGGCCCGCTTCTCGTCGGTATAAAGGTCAAGCTCACGTCGATTGATGACGTTCTGTTGCTCGGCGGCGTCCAGCCTACGGGACGCCAGCTTCAGGTCTTCCTGGAAATCGTCCAGCGGATCCGGCTCACCAGGACTGGGGAGCAGCTTGCCGCACTGCTGACAGAACTGTGAGCCTGGCGGGTTGTCCGTCTGGCAAGTGCGGCAGGGAGTGCTGCCGGAAAGCTGATGGCCGCAGTTGAAGCAGAACTCGGCATCGCCTGGCAGTTCCGTCTCGCAGTTCGTGCAGTTGATTTGACTGTCAGTCATCAGGTGGGCCTCATTTTCTGCTCACATGCTCAGAAGGGTCAGAGCTTATGGACCAACAATTTCAATCTCGGGAATGGCGGCTTTCAAATTCGCCACACTACGCAAATTCAGTTGAGTTCCTCGAATATCGAGGTGCCGCAGCGACTTCAGAAACCAAAGTGGTTTCAGGTCAGTGACTGGAGTCTCTCGAATTGAGAGCCAGCCCAGCTCCGGCAGTTCGCTCAATGGAGAAAGGTTAACGATCTCAGTCCGATTCATATCCAGTTGCTGCAGCAACGACATTCCGCGCAGGGCCTCAATATCTTGAACCGGAGTGTCCGAAAGCGATAATTGCATCATCTGTGCGAGGTCGCGAAGAACATCGGAAGACTCAAGCCGTGTTCCTCGCAGCGAAAGTCGCTTCAGCGATGTGAGGCGACAAACCGGTGTCAGATCAGCCGCAGACACATCCGAGAGCAGAAGTGACCTGAGCGAGGTGATCTCGCTGAGCGGCGCAAGGTCTGTCACGAAAGAACGGGACACGGACAGAGCACGTAATTCCCGCATCATTGCCACAGAGGAAATCTCCTGAACCCAGGTGCCTGCCAGGTCAAGTGAATTCAGCTTCAGCAGAAAACTCAGCGGCGAAATGCTGTCGACTTTCGTTTCCTGTAAGGAAAGCTTTACCAATAATGTCAGACGCCGAAGCGGCGTCAGGTCAGTGGCGCGTGACTTGTCGAGTTTCAACACCTGAAGTTTTGTCATGCCTCGCAAAGGAGCCAGATTCTCGACTTCCGTCGAAGACAAATCCAATTCCTCCAGCCTGTCCAGCGACATCAGTGACGTCAGATCACTCACTCGCGTGTGAGCCAGGTTAATTCGCCTGACGGCAGTGCAGATTTCCAGCGGCTTCAGATCAACGATCCAAGAAGACCCGGACAGGTCAATCTCTTTGATTTCCGGAAGATCGGCAGCTGTGACCTCGTGAGGAGATTTTCCCAGAGAGGGAGCGATGATTTTTTTGAGCAGCCGAATGTCGTCTCGAACTGGTGGGGCTCCCACGGGAGGTTGCCCGGTAGACGAATCGCTCCTGTTCGATCCGTGCTTGCGGCGGCGAAACTGAGCGTACTCTGTGTTCCCGGTTGTCGATGTCGAAGTGGGTGACTCGGCCTGTGGCTGCCGCCGGGAATCCGCTCGCTGTCGTGAAGTGGTCGAAACAGGCCGCGGCGGCTGACTGCTGTTGCTGGTCAGCGACTGAATAAAATCTGAGCAGGTCGCGAATCGATCACCTGGCAGCTTGGCAAGCGCGCGGGACAGCGCCAATTGAGCCCGGTCGTCCAGGCCGGGAATCGGGCTGATCTCATCCTCGAGAACGCAATGTCGGAGGACTAGTGGGTCCGGGGCATCAAACGGCAACCGATCTGCAAGCAGTTCGTAGACGACAATCGCCAAGGAATACTGATCAGAACGCCCATCGACCGAAGCCCCTTTCCACTGTTCCGGCGACATGTAACTGTAGGTACCGCTCGGCGCCCTCTGTGATCCGGTGACCCGGGCCATGCTGCTGTGAATCTCCGCCGCCAGTCCAAAATCGACAACCTGGACATCGCCGCCCGGACTGATCATGACGTTTTGCGGCTTGACGTCGCGGTGGACAATTCCATTTTCGTGAGCATAGTCGAGAGCCAGCGCGACCGGTTTGCACAGCCTCGCCGCTTCCGTCACTGCCACCCGGCCGAATTCGGCGATGTACTGCTGGTGATGGCTGGAGAGTGTGACCGCTTCGAGGAACTTCATGACGATGAAGTAGCCAAGCTGCTCGTCCCAGCCAAGGTGATAGATCGGGCAAATGTTCTGATGATGCAATGACTGGACGCGGTCAAATGCCACCTTGACTCGCTGCAGTTCTTCATCGCAGTTTTTCAGCTCCGGAGGCAGCACTTTGATCGCGACGTCGCGATCGCCCACAACGTCGCGAGCTCTCCAGATTTCACTCATTCCACCGCGGGCGACATAATTGTCGAGCCGATAGTTTCCAACCATCTGCCCCTGCAGCCGGTGCAGCGTCACTCTCGCTGGCGACTCCGCCGCCGCATTGTGTCCGCCACGTTCGCCGTCGAGCCGATCATTCTCCCATGCCTGAGCTGAGCCAAAGGAATCTGACCCAAGCCGGGATGTCAAATCGGCAATCGGAAGATCCGAATCCAAGCTTTCGTCCGCATCCGCGGCCTGGAATTCTAACTCGCCACTCTGGTCGTCCAATTCACCACGGCCAGTTTCCCAGTCTCCCTGAGACTGAAAGGCTTCATCATCCGCCAGTGGCACCGGGGAATCCGGCATGGACTTGACCAGTTCTGACAGTGCAAACCGGTACTCATCTGGCGACAATTCGCCACGCTCAAACCGAACCTCAAGCTGCCTGCGGAGTGCGTTGTGCTGCTCGCTCATAGCTCGTCGCCCAGCGTCAGGTTTGTGACTTCGAAACGAACTGAATCCACGTGCTTGTAGTGGTGACTTGCAGAGTTTTGGTTGTGCTGAAATCATGATTCAGGACAATGAGCCACTATACGGGTCTGTCAGGATCCAGGCAAACTAACCTCTTGTCGCAGTTGAGTCCCATCAGTTCTGGGTCGCTTCAACCTGCAGAACTCGGCCAGAATCTTCTATCCATTTGCTGACAGGATTTGCCGGCAATTAGAGTTTTCACCGGAAGAACGATTCTCATTGTGTCGTTCTTCCCACAGTGGCTCGAAATTCGGAGCTTCTGTCCAAAACGTGCTCCCACAGGAGATGTCCGACGTTTAGTTGAAGTTCGAGTGACGGTTGAACGATTGATGAGTGATTTCAACGGGCGG
>JAQBWV010000247.1 GCA_027624335.1 Planctomycetota bacterium | reverse complement strand
TCTCACCAGCCTCGATGTCAGCGGCGCAAAGGTGCCGTTGATCGGGTCACCGTTCGAGAAGTAAGCCGCCGTGCGTGCCTTGGCAACAGCTCCGTCGATCGCAAAGACGAGCGTGCGTTCTTCGGCAGTTCCTGGATCAATGATCGTATTTCCATTGCCACCAGTAACCGTATTCGTCACCGAGTCCAGATTCGCGATCACCCCCGCTTCGACCCGCACTCCAAGAATCCGCCCTCCGCGATCAACGATCGCAATGATCGCGTCTTCACTCGGTGAAATCCGAGTGGCGTATTCAAGAATGCTGGTCACCTCAACTGCTGAGAGCTGTGGGTAATACGAGAACATCGCGTGGAGCCCGTGGAGAGCAGCCGCTTCCGGCGACGTGACGTTGATCGACGTCGTCGGGTCATTCCTGTCGACGGCGTACTGATACGTCTCCAGTCCGCGCTCCTGGTCGTAGTTCGCATTCATGATGTCGCCGACCACGCCAGTCGTGGAGTCTTCCAGACCCAGCACGTGACCGATTTCGTGACCGACGATCGTGGCGAAGTCGTATGTCCCGGCTGGGTTTCCGTTGTTGACGGTCGTGTCCAGGTTTTCTGTATGGTCGACAAGAATGATCCGCTGGAATTCGGTGACGCCGTCTTCGTATCGCGTTTCAATCGTTCCACCGAGACCAAGAATTTCGCCGGGCGAACTCTCCTGCCCAACGGCTTCCAATGCCCCTTTGAAGATGATCACGACTTCTGAATCAGGAATCGTCGTGTCCTGGACGAAGGTCAACTGGTTGTTGGTCGCCTGTTCCCACAGACCAAACGCTGCTTCAGCACTGGACTGTTCCGCAACAGTGATCTCATTCTGAAAACCCCCGAAGTCCCGGAAGTCGTACCGAATGACGATCTGCTCGCCAGTATAGGCCGAGCCTTCAGTCGTTGCTGACGCAGTTGCACCACTGGCCGCTTGCGGGGCGTCGCCTGTTGTACCGGCAATCGTTGGCGATACCGCGGTCCCGCCTCCGCCCCCGCCGGATCCTCCGCCGGAACTGAAGGCGTGAGCCATCGAATTCGGCCCCTGTCCTCCGGCGAACGTCAAATCAAAATTCGAACTGATCTGCTGACTACCTGACTGTTCCGACTTTGACGCGGAATTGAGTTTATCGTCGGTCTCGCGCTTCGGAATCGCATTGATGTCATCGGTGTCGTCGTCGTCACTCGAATCTGCTTTGGATGAAGATGACTTCGACGGTGAAGCTTCTTCGCCTTCCCCTTCCCCTTCCTGGGAATCGTCGTCTGCGTTGACTTCGCCCTTCACGTTGCTGTCGAGCTGCATCAGCAGACCCAGATCCACAGCGACCTGATTCCTGATCGATTCGTCTTCCGCCGAGGCAAACCTGGCATCAGAGGGAGAATTGCTGGTCGCTGCCGGTGATGTCTTCCGATTCGACGCATCATCGAGAGCGTCATCTGAACCGCTGGAAGGATCCTGCACGGGACTGTTGTCAGCGGCGGATCGAATGTCGCCGACCGCCTGGCCACTCTCGCCACTGGTGACGGCGTTCGGATTCCTGTTTTGAGACCGCGCCAGCCACTGAAACTTCAGGTCGATACGTTGAAATTCGTCTCCGGCTTCCATGAGCGAGATATCAGTCGCCGATAGCTGATCGACTTCGTGCTTTGCCAGCAGGTCGACTGTTGAAATCGGCAGCAGTTCACCGGTTGGAACTCCGGTCTCAGTAGGAACCAGACTCCCCAGGAGAAGTTTCTGCTCAAGTTGTTCTGCAGCGTTGACCGTCAGCCGGGCGAGCCTCTTGCGAGGCGCATGGTGAGGTCCCACACTGTGCTTCGAATACCGACGGAACCAGGACACTGCCACCTCCCTGCGGCGAATTCCCGAAATCATTGGTCGCCGTGGCCCCTCCAGGCCAACGTCACCACTTGTAGACGCAGCGTACCCGCAATTGCGCGAGAGACGCTCCTACTTCGAAATCGGAATAATCGATACAGACAGTCAAATCGTTTTTGTCCGAAACTCAGGAAAACTCAACAACCGACCGTCAATCTGTGGATCACGCGACTTCATGAGCATCTGGTCTCGTCTCAATTCAGAAAATCTGGCAAGCGACGGGAACTTTACTGTCGGCTGCACGTCATAAATCTGCACCGGTCAGGTTCGAAATGAGTTTCGAGGCTTGGATTCCGGTCGCAACTGACGAATATGAAGTCACTTACGGAAGAGTGATGTCAGGATTACCCTGACGCCAGTTAACTGGATAAAGTGACCTGACTGCCGACGGTTGCCTCGAATCGGGCAATTGAGAGTCTGGTCGAAATTTGCACGAACGCAGCATCCGGTCTTGTGAGACGGGAGCCAGCCCTGTGTGGCTGCGTTCGAATTTGAAACCACAGGGGCGGGACATCAAGCCATGAACGGCATGCCATCCAATGAACGACTGTCAGCCTGGCTGGACGACGAACTGCCGCTTGTTGAGCGGGCAGAAGTCGAGCAGTTGCTGGCAGAATCGCCTGAGCTTCGCCAGGAAGTCGAAGAGCTGCGGCGGCTATCCAGCCAGCTGAAGGGGTTGCCGCGCGAGCAGGCGCCTGTCGAGTTGCAGCAGGCGATCATGAGATCAATCGAGCGGGAATCGCTGCTTCCTGGCGACGACTCTTCGAACGCTGTTCGGCGAAGAAGGATACTCCGCGTACTGACTGCAGCTGCGGGAATCGCTCTGGTTGTGGGAGCCGGAATCTGGTTCGCGACACACGACGGGCAGCAACTGGCCGACGTTGATCCGGTGAGGCCTGAAATTGTCCACGTCGAGCAAACGCGACCGACGATGCAGGCCAACAAGGCCGACCTTCGTAACAGACGGTTGCCGGTGGATCTGCCGTCGCGACAGTTCGAAATTGATCGCGACGCCTTAAGTGCTGTCGATATCGGAGACATTGTCGAAGCGGTCCGACGCGACGGTGAGTCCGTGTCGATTGTGCGGCTGACTGTTGTCGATCGTGAAGCGGGATTGAAATCTCTGCGGGTTCTGCTGGCTCACCAGGACATCCCGCTGGATGGGTCGACCGATGCCACATTGTCCGATAGCGACCTCGCCAGCCGCGGACTGGTAGCAGTTTATGTTGAGTCCAGGTCGGAACAACTCAGTCATACGATTGAGGAAATGGCTCAGCAACTGAATCTGGAAGCGTTGTCGGTTTCAGAATCATTACCGATTGCAAAACTTGATTCTGGAGTTCGCTCGGAACTCGGACTGGCTGATTCGAACGATAAGAACCGCGCATCACGAGCGGTCTCCGTTCAAAAAGGCAGTTCGCTGGAAAAGATGATTTCTCAGCAGGGCAATTACTCGGCAAACTCAGGGACTTCAAGTAAGCCCGCTTCGAACAATCAACCAGTGCGAGTGATCTTTGTTTTGACTGACACTCCCACGTCACCACCAGCGGCGGACACAGCGACTTCGGGAAACGGAGCTGCATAGCAGGCAGGCGACGTTGACCGATTGCTGATCCGCAGGATCACATCCCGAGAAAAGGCTGCCACTCTGGCAGCTTTTTTTCGTACGTGGATCATCGCCGTGGCGGCATCGGCACCCCAACCGATCAGGCGTGCTGTGCCTGTAAAAGGCAGAGCGAAGTCGCTTTCTGCGTCGCTGGATTGACTTTCCTGCGCAAACTGTCGAAATGCTCAGCATGGGAAGCAAGGAATTCAAATCGGGTTACATCCGCAAACCGAGAACGCTGCGGCTTCCGATCACGCTCAGCGTGGTCATGATGACGCTCAACGTAGCGCTCATGGTCTGCTGGATCGTTCTTCTTGCACAGCTTGGTTCATGGAGCGCGTTGACGGTCGGCACAATCGTCTTTGCTCTTATTCTTGTCGGCATGATCTTCTACATGTTTCTGACCGTGAAAGAAGTCCGTCTGAACCAGCGACAATCCAACTTTGTCGACAGCGTGACTCACGAACTGAAAACACCGATCGCCGCATTGAAGCTGTATCTGGAGACTCTGCAGATCCGGCAACTCACCGACGAGCAACGTGCGGACTTCTATGAGACGATGGAGCATGAACTACAGCGGCTCGATCATCTCATCAGTCAGCTTCTGGAAGTCGGTCGGTTGGATGCCATCGGGCATCAGACAGCTCCTGAAGACATTGCACTCGAAAGACTGCTCCGGCGTTGCGCGGTATCCGCTTGCGCTCATCACAAGCAGGATCACGAGCAGGTTTTTATCTTTGATGTCGAGCCGATTGTCGTCCACGCTCGCCCGGTGGTGCTGGAGATGATCTTCGGAAACCTGCTGGACAATGCCGTCAAATACGCAGGCGATCCTCCTCAGGTCGAAGTGAAGGTTCGCCTGAAGGAAGGCGGTAAGGTGAGTATTCGCATCACCGACAACGGAGAAGGCGTACCTGCTGATCTTCGTAAAAAGATTTTCAAGATGTTTTATCGAGGCGGCGACGAGCTTGAACGTCGTCAGAAAGGCACTGGACTCGGGCTGTACATCAGCCGAACTCTGGCACACATTCTTAAAGGCAGCATTTCCGTTCACGACCGGTTGGAAGGCTCCGGCAGCGTGTTCGAGGTTGAAATTCCCGGGAGACCGGAATGATGAAAATTCTGATTGTCGAAGACGAAGAAGCTCTGGCCAAAGGCCTCAAATTCAATTTCGAGCAGGAAGGCTACGAAGTCGAAACTGCTGGCGATGGCCATCGGGCATTAGACTTGTTCGACTCCGCCGATCCACCGTTCGATTTGGTGGTCATGGATCTGATGCTGCCCGGCATGAGCGGTTACGAGACGACTCGTGAGATTCGGCTTCGTGACACCTGCGTGTCGATTCTTGTGCTCAGCGCTCGTACACTCAGTGAAGATCGCGCCATGGCGTTCGACGCTGGAACTGATCAGTACCTCTCAAAACCATTCGCACTGCCGGAGCTGCTCAGCCGAATTCGAAACTTGAAAGATCGGCGACAGTCGCGCACGACGTCGACTTCAGCGACGGAAGCCGGCGTGCAGGAGATACCAGTCAGATTCGAATTTGGAGACGGGATTGTCGTGGATTTCGATCAGTTTGAAATAACGGTTGCTGGCACGACACACACGCTCACGACCATGGAAATACAGCTTCTGCGTTACTTCATTGAGCACGAAAGTCGAGTCCGCTCACGGGACCAGATCATGGAAGACGTCTGGGAAGACAATTCCGCATTCAGCACCCGTTCGATTGACAATTTTGTGATGCGACTGCGTCGGCTGATAGAACCCTTACCGAGTGCTCCACGTCATATTCTGTCGGTACGGGGAACCGGCTACCGCTTTGTCGCGAATCCGGAACCCGGCGATGTCGACTCTGAGTCGGAGAGTTCCTGACAGGCAGCGGGTTTAGATTTCCGCGCCAGTGAAGTAGGGTCCGACGTGCGGAGTCGATTGAGATTCTTCCGGTCTGCACAGCGGACCCTGCAATTCGGACACACAGCAGTGGCACTCAACATCGCAGGCAAATACTGAATGTCACTTGCTCGTTTCAGCGTTCGAAACCCTGTTTTCGTGAATATGTTGATGCTGGTCATTCTGGCTGGCGGGACAATCTTTGCGCTGACGCTTGTCCGCGAGATGTTTCCGGAGTTCCGCCCGAACAAGCTGATCATCACGGCTATCTATCCTGGCGTGCAGCCGCAGGAGATCGAAAAGGCAGTCACCATCAAGATCGAAGAGGCTGTTCGTGATGTTGAAGGTGTCGAGAAAGTTGACTCGACGGTCTCCGAGAGCC
Source organism: Planctomycetota bacterium (assembly GCA_027624335.1). GTDB lineage: Bacteria > Planctomycetota > Planctomycetia > Planctomycetales > Planctomycetaceae > JABMPE01. The sequence continues at coordinate 3,654 of JAQBWV010000247.1, read as the reverse complement.
AAAGCATCACAACGCTGACCCTCTACAACGAAGTTGAAGACGCGGAGAAAGTCCTCAATGAAGTGAAGCGGGAAATCGATTCGCTGCCAGATCTTCCCGACGATCTCGAACGAGTCTCGATCACAAAGTTCGAACCCATGCTGCCGGTCATCTCGATCGCGATCTATGGCGATGGTGATGAGGCCGACCTGAAGCGAGCAACTCACGAACTGCGTGACGATCTGCTGGAACTTCCCGGCGTCAGTCGCATCATTGTCAGCGGAGTCCGTGACGACGAAATCAGCGTTGAGATCATTCCTGAGCGTCTGATCGAGTACGACGTCACCTTTGAAGAAGTCGCGGAAGCCATTCGTCAATCAAACCTTGACGTGTCCGGCGGTCAGCTGAAAGGAGATCGCACCACAATCGCCGTTCGTACGGTTGGCGAAGAACTGGAAGGCGCCGACCTGGAGAATATCGTCGTCCGAAGTGCTGGTTCGGACGGAAAGAAAGTGTTGCTGCGGGAAGTCGCTGTCGTTCACGACGGATTCATTGATGTCGATATCGAAGGCTACTTCGATTCAAAACCGGCCATGCACTGCGACGTCTACAAAACGAAATCGCAGGATGCGATTCAGATCTCGTCGGTTGTTAAAGCGTACGTCGCTGGCAAAAAGAATCTTCCTTTCGACCCGTACGGTTATGCAGCCGCGCAGACAGTGCCCTGGTATGAGCGGCCCTTCATGAAAGCTGGGGCCGCCTTTTCGGAATTTGCAAATCTGGTCGCGGGTCGACCGGACGCGATGGAAGTTTACGAGCGGTCTCGCCAGTCGCCCTTCAGGCACGGTTTCGATGTCGCGCTGAATACGGACCTCGCCAGATTCATCGAAGGCCGGCTGGATCTGATGGCGAGGAACGGTCGAACCGGGCTGATTCTGGTACTGATCTCGCTGATGCTGTTCCTGAACTGGCGAGTTGCCTTCTGGGCGGCAGTCGGATTGCCGGTGTCGTTTCTCGGCACGTTCATTGTGATGTGGATGTGTGGCATCTCGATCAATCTGCTTAGCGTCTTTGGCCTGATCATAGTTCTGGGAATCATCGTCGACGATGCGATCGTGATCGGTGAAAATATCTGCCGGCACGTGGAAGATGGCGAGCCGTCCGAAGAGGCCGCTGTCACGGCGACAGAAGAAGTTCAATGGCCGGTCATCATTGCCGTCCTGACAACCATCGCCGCCTTCGCCCCACTGCTGTTCATCAAGGGAACGATCGGCGAATTCATGGGCGAACTGCCCATCGTTGTGATGGCGGCGCTGAGCGTGTCGCTGGTCGAGGCACTCGTCATTCTGCCATCGCACCTGAGAAAACTTCCAGGCCGCGCCGAGGAACGGCGACGACGCGAAGCTGCCGGTGAAGCCGGTTCGATCGTTCGCAGGTTTCGTCGACTACGAGCTGCACAGGAACGGTTCATCGTCAATGTTCTGCAGGCGAAATATGAGACGTTTCTCAGGGCCGCACTCCGTTGGAAATTCGTCACCATCAGCATCGCAACATCGACGATGCTGATCTCTTTTGGACTTGTTGCGGGCGGTCTTGTCGAGTTCGTATTCGTGCAGGATATGGACAGCGAAACGGTTATATGCGACATCGAACTTCCCGTCGGCAGTCCGGACGAACGCGTGCGGGCTCGCGTGATGGAGATCAGCAACTTCGTGAAAGACGCAGTTGAAGTTGAAAACGTGCAGGCCTTTGTCGGAATTCAGGTCGATGTTGCGGGAGAAGGCGCCGTCGGCGTTAAGGATCAGTCGCACCTCGGACAGCTGGTTATCGAACTGCAGGAATCCGACGCTCGCGAACGATCAGGCGGTCGATCGAGCAATGAGCTGCTGGCCTCGTTCCGGGAGTTCACTCGAACTCTTCCTGAGATCAATGCTGTTCGCTGGCTGGCTCTCAACGGCGGACCGGGTGGAAGAGACATCGTCGTTAAAGTCAGCGGTTCCCATCTGGATGAACTGGTCGAGGTCACTTCGCTCATCCGCGACGAAATCCGCGGCTACCAGGGCGTGTTCGATCTCGACGACGACCACGACTCCGGCAAACGTGAAGTCCAGCTTCGACTTTTCGAGTCTGCCAGGGCGAATGGCGGCACTGTCGCTGGCCTGGGTATGCACGTCCGATCGGCGTTGTACGGTCGCGAGGCTCGACGCATTACCCGCAACCGCGAAGACGTTCGCATCATGGTGCGGTATCCGGAATCCTTCCGCGAAAGCATTTACAACCTCGAATCCATGTGGATCCCGACCGGAGACATCATCGGCCAGCGTCGCTGGATTCCGTTGCGACAGATTGCGCAACTCACCGAAACGAATGGTGTCGTGTCGCTTTATCGCAGTCAGAATTCTCAAGCAATAACCGTCTACGCCAATGTGGACGACGAACAGGGAAACACGTCCGACATTCTGAATGGGGTTCGCAAATCCTTTGATGAGAAGATTCAGCCAGACCACCCGAACGTTCGCATCGAGTTCCTTGGCAGCTATGAAGAAATGCGTAAGGCGTTCTCCGGGCTGAAACTGGCGTTTCCTGTCGCGCTGCTGCTGATTTACATGATGCTCGCTGGACTGTTTCGTTCCTACGTACAACCGATCGTCGTTATGGCTGCCATCCCGTTCGGCATTCAGGGGGCGATCGTCGGTCATCTGCTCACGAATAATCCGATCACGATTCTCAGCCTGATCGGCATGGTGGCGCTGAGCGGGATTCTCGTGAACGATTCGCTGGTACTGGTTGACTTCATCAACAGTCGAGTTCGAAACGGCGTCGACTATTTCGAAGCCAGTATCGACGGCGCCAGACTCCGACTACGCGCGATTCTGCTGACGACACTCACCACCGCTGCCGGCCTGACTCCGCTGATGTTCGAAACCAGTTTCCAGGCAAAGTTCATGATCCCGATGGCGGTCACTCTGACGTTCGGATTGATCTTCGCGACGGGCCTGACGCTGGTCATTGTCCCGGCCTTGAACCTGATTTTCATGGAAATTCGTGACCGGTTCTCCGTCGATCAAATTATCCCGCCGATCGCTCCAACCCGTCATTCCCACGCAGACGGGAACCCGGTTTCGCGAGAGACCACATCAGTCAACCTCACTGGTTTCCCGCCTGTGCGGGAATGACGGGGCAAGTATGAATGACAAAGTATGGGCTTGGCATGAGTCACTCATTGGTTGAGTTGGTTGGTAGTGCGGCGACTGATAGAGTGGTCGGTTTCTCGATTCTGCAACCCGGCGACTGTCGCCTTCGGAGATCACACCCATGAGACGCACCGCCCTCCCTTTGTTACTGTTGCTCGTGTGTGTTGGCACGCTGTCCGCCGCAGACAACGCGAAACTCAAAGGCCTTATCGTCACCGGCGGATGCTGTCACGATTATGACAACCAGAAGCTGATCATCTCGCAGGGTCTCAGCCAGCGGATGAGCATCGACTGTGACGTCGTTCACGAAGGTGGTACCGGTCGAGATCACAAGGTGTCGATCTACAGTCAGCCCGGCTGGGCAAAGAAGTACGACGTCATTATCCACAACGAATGCTTCGGCGGAGTGGCGGACGACGACTTCGTCAAAGCCATCGCTCAAGCGCACTTCGAAGGCGTTCCGGCAGTGTTTATTCACTGC
>JAQBWV010000246.1 GCA_027624335.1 Planctomycetota bacterium | reverse complement strand
TGTCAGCATTCGCATCGACGTCGGAGATCGAGTTGCCCGCGACCAGCGTGATATCGCCGGTTCCGGCATCGAGGTCCAGGGCGGTCAGCGTGTTGGTCTCGGCGATGAACTGATCGGCATTGTTGCCGGAGGAGTCGGTTGTCAGGCTGTCGACAGCGACCTGCAGAAACTGGGCGCCGGTACCGATTCCGTTGTTGGCCGTGACTTCGAGATTGTTGGTCGTGACTGCTGTGAATGAGCTGGCCTGAGTCACGGTTCCGTCGTCGTTGCCACCCGTATCAGCGTTCAACTGAACTGTGTGAGTTCCGGTTCCGGCCGTTTCGATCGTGCCGGTTTCGGCGCCGCTGCCAAAGACGATGTCTTCTCCGGCATTAAAGGTCAGCGTGCTGTTCGTATTGGAAGTCAGAGTCACCGTCGAGTTGCCGCGAATTGTCAGATCGTCAGCTCCACCCGATTCCGACGCGGTAAACGTCATGTCGGCTCCGACGTTGACGTCGTGGCTGATTGTGAGGGGGCTGGCCGCGGTGAGCGAGCCGCCGGCCACTGCTGACGATGTTGTGATTGTGTCGACATCGTCGACGGTCACTCCGCCAGCAGTGTCCGTGATATTCACCTGGCCGCTGGTGTCATTCGTGAAGGCCAGTGTGGTGACGTTGATGTCGATATCGTTGGCCGCACCGATCCCTGTTTCCGCACTGATCCTCAGGTTGTTGACGGTAATGTCGGCCTGTTCGCCTGCTGTCCCGTCGATGACCGCGCCACCCGTAATCAGTGACAGCGTATCGGAGTTTGCCGGGTCGATCTGGTTGGTAATGGTCAGGTTGCCAGCACCGGTATGACCGACTCGTATGACTGCGGCTGTGATCTGATCGATCTCGGGGTCAGTAATGTCGAGCGTATTGGCCGATCCGTTGTCGGTACCAAGGTCGATGGCATCTCCATCGTTGTTCGATCGCAGTGTGACGATGGCAGTGCCGGCACCAACGGCGGCTCCGATCGTCAGCTTGTCGCCCTGGAGCGTGATGTTGCCATTGTTGGACGAGAGAGCTCCGTTGATGTTCAGGACGTTGTCGTCGCCGCCAGCAATCAGGTCGATCGTGCCGCCGGCTGCGGTATTGCTGCTGGCCTCGACCGTCACTCCGTCGGTATCGGTAATTGCCACATTGCCGGATCCGGTGTTGCTGAAGGTCAGGTTGTCAACATTGGTGTCGATCGCGTCTCCGTCACCGATGCCGCCATTTGCGGTCAGGTCAGCGGAAGTTCCCGTGATGTCCGCACCAGTCGTGTTTCCGTCGGTGATCTGGCCACCGGCCGTGATGATGACGGCAGCCGCGTTGACCGTAATACCGTTTGTGCCATCCACACTGCCGATGGCCAGGTCACTGGTATCGTTGTAGACAAAGTTCTGCCCGGCATCTGCGATTCTGCCGGCGATTTCAGCGACGTCGTTCGCGCCGGTCAGATCGACGGCCGTATCCACGTCAACATTCAGTCCACCATTGGGCAGCGAAATCGAGCCGGCATTGCCATTATCATCAACGCCTTCGTCAGACAGCAGCGTCAGGTCATCGATGTTCGCCGGGCTGATCGCAGCGGTCACGTGAATGGCGCCTGCCGTGCTGGTGCCGATACGCAGCACGCTGCCGGTAATCAGGTTGAGTTCGGTATCCGTCAGGCTGAGCTGATTCGCCGTTTCCGTTCCGAGGTCGATCTGCCGGCCCGCGGTGCGCTGCCTGATGTTGACATCGCCGGTCGCGGCGTTCACCGCCTGCTGGATATCAAGAGTGTCCTGAGTCAGCGTGATCTCGCCGTTGGATGTCGAGATTCCCACCTGAGTATCGACCGTGCCGACGATCAGGTCATCAGCGTCCGTGAAGGAAAACGCGGCGCCGGTCGTCAGGCCAGCGAGGACGTCAACATCGTTGTCTTGATTCAGGGTGACCCCGCCCGCCGCGCTGAGTCGCAGATTTGTCTCTGTGATCGTATTGCCCGAAGTCTGGGTGATCGTACCGCCGGTGATAATGGTGAGCGTGCTTGTGTTGGCGGGATCAATGTCCCCTTCCACTGTGACATTTCCGGCCGTCGTGCTGCCGACCTGAATGATCGAGGCAGTCACTCGGTCCAGTTCAGTGTCGGTCAGTTTGATCCCGACGCCGGTGGCCGTGCCGAGCCGAATCAGACGGCCTGCCGCCGAGTTAATCAGGTTGGTTCGCGCGGTTCCGGAATCGATCGTCCCGCCAATCTCAATGTCAGCAGCAGTAATGGTCGCACTGGCATTCGTGGTTCCGGTCGTGTCGATCGTCGTGCCACTGACGAGAGTGAATGTGCCAATGTTGTCCGGCACTGCCTCAGCGTCAGCGTTAGCTGTGAACGTGCCTCCGGCCGTGGTGACGGAACCGCCACTGTCAATCGTGATGCCGTTGGCAGCGGTGATCGTCACGGTACCACCATTCGCCCCTGTCGCGGCGCGGTCCGAATTGACACTGTTCCTGACGGTCACTGTGGACGTCGGGGCGTCTATCGCGATTGCGCCGTTCGTTGAGACAACGGGACCAACCGTCTCGATCGCACTGTCCGCGTTGGTCACCGTGACCGTCCCGCCAGCCGCCTGGTTGCGAACGCCGACCCCGGCGGTATTGGAAATAGTCAACGCCCGTGCGTTCAAAGCATCCTGAGTGATGGTGATGTTGCCGGATGTTGTGTTGTCTGCCGTCAGCGACGCAGCCAGTGTCACGACGTTGATGCCAGCAGCGGCCGTCAACGTCAATTGGTTAACGTCGATCGGATCAATCGTGGTCATCGCATCGGTGCCGTCGGCAGAGATGATATTGTTGTTGAGGCTTGTGATAGTCACTGTCTGGGCAACAAGGTTGTCAATCGTGATCGTCGAACCCGCAGTGATGTTGATCTGCCCGCTCGCCGAGCCGGTCCCCCTCACGGTGACGGTGTCGCCTGTATTTGTGCTCGCCGCCACGGTCAGGTTGACTGCGTTGAGCACGTTGCCCACGGACAGATTTCCGGCCCCCTGAAGGCCTGCCCGCAGGGTGATGCTGGCACCCTTCGAGTTGATGTTGCCCAGCGTCGCAGACGTTCCGGCCGTAAAGCTGATTGTGGCACCTTCAGACGTGACCGAGTCATTCAAATCGTCGAATGCGATCGACTGGCCACTGGCTGTGTTCGTGCTGAAACTGACGGTCTGGCCGCTCTGAGTCGCCAGCGCCAGCGTGTTGACGTCTGTTGCAAACGTAATGCTTTCGGTCGCATTGATGCTGATCGAGGTTGACGCCTGGACCGCCTGCAGTGCCCCGACTGATAAGGTCCCGCTCACTCCGTCGCCAAAGTCGATCGTTCCGTCTGTTGCCGACAACTCGCCGTCAAGCGATCCGGCCGCCTGCTGAATCAGAATTGTCGCCGCCAACATCGTTCGATCCGGCAACTCCTCGCTGGCTGGAGCCATCTGTCCCACGTTAATCCGGTTCAGTAGCGAAATTCGCCGGGTTCCTCGACGGGGAACAGGCTTGCCATGACGACGCAGGAACTGGTTGTACTTGAGGCGGTTGGACAGAGCACGCAGCCAGGATGGGACAAGCATTCCGAGATCTCCGATAAATAGCGGTGGTGGTGTCGTTAATGCCGGATGGCAGTGAAATGCCGGATCGCCGTGATCGATATTGAAAAAATGTTGTGCAAAATTCCGGTCGCGAAGGAAATTGCGGGTTATCGGAAAATATCGGCTCAGGAATTTTTGAACTACACCAGCAAACCTTCTCTGAGCCTCTGTTAACCCAAATAATCAGAAAACTTCTTAATCAGGAGCGACTATGATGCAAGATTCCGCTAAAGACGTCCAGCTATAGAGGACCCAAATTATCTATTTTAACAATACTGATGTTTTCATCTTTAAAAACGGCATTTGTAACTTACGCGTCAATTCTTCCGGAAAGCGGCATTTCAAAAGCATCTTCTGGTTCTGCTCAAAGCTCGCTCCCGGACGGCAGCGGAACTGCTATTGGAGACGTCAGTCCGCATGTGTTAACTCTCGCGGGGCGCTCCTCGAGCTGAAGATAATGGACTGGCCCCAGAACCGGATGGCTGCGAAACCAATGACTGAATTTCCTACCCTCGACAGTGGTCTCAAAAAACACCGGGCTGGAATGTTTGACGAGGCCGCAGCTGTCTACAGAGAGATTCTCGAAGCCGAGCCTGAGAATGGGGACGCGTGGCGGTTGCTCGGCACGCTGATGCACCAGCGGGGAGACTCACGGGGGGCCATCAACCTGCTCTCGAAATCGCTGAGATTCGACCCGGAGAACGCGGACACTTTCACGAATCTCGGGGAGGCGTGGCGAGCGATTCACGAGTACGAACGGGCTCTGGATTCGTTCCGCAAAGCGATTGCGATCCGTCCGAACTCGCATATCGCATTGAACAATATTGGGTGCGTACTGCTCAGTCAGGAGCGGGCGGCGGATGCCGAAAAGGTTCTGACGAAGGCGACGCGGCTCAAGCCGGATTACGCGGAAGCGTTCAACAATCTCGGGCGAGCAAAGCACGCGCAGGGTCAGCACGATGCGGCCGAAGAGGCGTACAACCATGCTCTTGGTCTGAGGCCGGATTCGGCTCAGGCCTGGAACAATCTCGGCAATGTCTACCGGGAGCGTGGTGAAGTCGAGCGGGCGGAAGAGGCGTATCGCAAAGCGCTGGAACTCGACCCTGATCTGCCGGAGGCGATCACCAATCAGGCCAACATGCACGTCCGCCGCCGCCGTCCTGAGGACGCCGAACGAGAGTACCGGAAAGCCGTCACCGCTTCGCCTCAGGATCCGCGAACTCACTTTGCCCTTGCGGAGTTCCTTCGTACTCAAAAACGCAACGACGAAGCCGAGCTGTCCTTCCGTCGTGCGGTCGAGCTGAATCCAGGAATGGCCCACGCTCACGGAAGGCTCGCGCAGCTGCATCTCGATGCGAAGAAGTGGGACTTGTGCGTCGCCAGTTTCCGCCGGGCCGTTTCGCTGAAACCCGACTGGGGAGACGCGAAACGACTGCTCGCGACCGCGCTGCTGGAGTGCGGCGAGACGAGCCAGGCGATTGCCCAGCTTGAGGGCGTGCTCGAAGCCACTCCTGACCAGCAGGCAGCTCGCTACCGCGCGGCGACGGCTCTTCCCGTGATCTACCAGAAAGCGAGCGACATCACTGATTACCGCGAGCGGGTCGAACAGAAAGTCGACGAGCTCCATAAATCGGGCTTCCGGTTTGACCCGCTGACGACTCAGCCAGAGCCGTTGTTTTATCTGGCCTACCAGGGCTTTGACGATTGCAGCCTGCAAAGGAAGCTGGCCGAGCTGTTTGATCCGGTCTCACCCGACCTGACCGATCAACGGGGCAAACGCGATCCGCAGGACGGTCGCATTCATGTGGGCTTCGTTTCGCGACTGTTGAAGTCGCACACAATCGGCCACCTCAACCGAGGCATGATCACCCGGCTGCCGAAAGACAAATTCAAAGTGCACGTCTTTCTGATCGGCGTCAAGGATGACGAGATCACAAAGTTCATTTCCGACGGCGTCGACGAGTGCGTTCACGTGTCGTGTGATCTCGACCAGGCCCGGCGTGAGATTCTGAAGCGCGACCTGGACATCATTCATTATCCTGACCTCGGCATGTCCAACACGACGATGGCCCTGGCCCGATGCCGGATGGCTCCGAAGCAGTCCGCCACCTGGGGACACCCCGTCACCAGCGGTCTGCCGTCCATCGACTACTTCATCTCCAGCGAGGACCTGGAGACGGAAGGCTGCGACGCGTACTACACCGAGCAGCTGATCCGTTTCAAATCGCTGAGCAACTATTATTTCCGCCCGTCGGTTCCGATCCGGCCGCGGTCGTATTTCGGCATCCCCGAAGACCGGAACGTCTATGGGATTCCGCAGAGCCTCTTCAAATTTCTTCCCGAGTGGGATCAGGTCCTGGGCGACATTCTGCGAAACGATCCGAAAGGCCTCATCTGTATTCTGCGACCGTGGGTCGACGCCTGGTCGGAGCTGCTTCTCAGGAGGCTGTGTCAGTCACTGCCCGACGTGGCCGATCGCATCCTGTTCGTCCCCCGCCAGGGACGGCGCGACTTCATCGCGCTGAATGCGTGCTTCGACGTGCTGCTGGATCCGATTCACTTCGGAGGCGGCAACACAAACTACGAGTGCTTCCCGTTCGGCACACCGATCGTGACCTGGCCGTCGAAGTTCCTCAAAGGTCGAATTACCTATGCGCAGTATCGGAAGATGGGAGTGATGGACTGCATAGCCGATTCGATCGACGAATACGCCGGCCTCGCCGTGAAGCTCGGCACCGATGTCGAATTCCGCCGCGACGTTCAGTCCCGCATCAAGTCAAAGTCCGAAGTGCTGTACTGTGATCAGCAGGCGGTCGACGAGTACACCACGTTTTTTGAATCCATCGCGGGTTGACGCTTCACCGGTCTCACGCGCCCGTCTGGAAACCTGCGATCCGGAGGACTCCGGTTGAGTCCGGAGCTGAGGGACGTTTATGAATCTGTCAAGGACGGTCTTTGTCGGCGGCTGCATGCGGAGCGGCACAACGCTGACGTACAAGCTGCTGTGCGCGGCCCCCAATGCGAATTCGGTCGTTGCGGAGTGCCAGTATCTGACAGGTCAGATGAATCTGTTTCAGCAATGGTCCGGACGGTTCGATCTCTACCTGCGCGAGTACTTCGGGTCGCCTCAGAATTTTGAGAACTACTCGCGGTCGGTCGTCGAGCAGTTTCTGACGCTGACCCGGATCCGTTTGAACCCGCCAGAGACGCTTGTCCTGAAAAACCCGGAACTGACTTCTCATTTTGTGAGATTGTCCGCCTGGTTTCCGCAGGCGAGGTTTGTCGTTGTCGTCCGTGACCCGCGAGACACGATCGTCTCGATGCTCGACGTCGCAGACCGCCAGAGAGAAAGCGGGCAGTCATCCTTTCTGGTCGGACTGGGCCGTGACATGCAGAAATTCTCTGCCTACTTCAAGTCCCATTACGTCAATGTTCTGAACCAGCGGGCGAGTATGGAAGGCCGGCTGGTCGTCGTGAAATACGAGGATCTGGTTGTGGAACCCTCACCGATTCTGCATCAGATCTCGCGGATCTGCGGACTGACCGTTCCCGATTCCGCCACACAGGATGACGCCCTCCAGCAGCAGTCGATGGGGGCCCACGAAGAGAGTAAAGATCAGCATGCCGAAGCCTTCTGGTCCCCGCTCTACAAAGAAGGAATCACCAGTTCGCAGGTCGGCCGGTTTCGCGATCAGCTCTCGGACGAAGAAATCTCGTCGATCGAAACAACCTGCGCGGACATCAACGCGCTGTTCCACTACTGGTGATCAACTGGCGATTTTCCAGCACCGGGATCCCGTCAGGCGTCCGTGGCGCAGCAGTAGTATTTCTCGAAGCACTGCATGATTCCCTGCACGACCTCAGGACGGGGGTGGCGATTGTCGTCGCAGTACGGGTCCGTCACGAATTCCTTCACGATCTCGTATGACGGAAAGTAGTGCAGATTCCGGTCCTCCTGGTGGTTTCTCAGAAACTCATCCAGAGCGGCCCGCAGAATCGCTTTCGACACGGTACTGGCCGTCAGGCAGGAGATCGGCCGGAACGTCGCCATCAGCGGAACGGGCGACAGCGTAAAAATGATCGGAATTGTCGGGTTGACCGATCGGATCACTTCTCGAATACGGGCGAGGTTCGATTTGTTTTCTTCGACCGTGGCAACTCGAAATCCAAACAGTTCTTCATCGAACAGCTCGGCGGGAACCGCTCGCCACAGGACCTCTCCGCTGGGTTTGTGGTACCAGATTTCCGAAAGGCCAAGCGTGATGATGAAAGCTTCCGTGCGATTGATGATGTCGCGCGTTTCCCGCTGAACCACCGGACTGACTTCTGCCACTTCCTTACTGGCGCTGAACCACAGACATTCTGGAAACGCTTTGTCTTCGATGGCCCATTCCAGTTGCTGCCGAATGGAAAACGTATTCACCATTCCCTCGCCGAACCGGATCAGATGGGAGTTCAAGTTCAGATGCTTGCCCATCACCGCATAGCCTTTGGCATGCAGATAATTCGTAATGTGCTCTGCGAAGCAACTGCCGAAGGCCGTGATCACCGTTGTCCGGCTGATGAACGGCGAGGCCGGCAGCCAGCCATTGAGAACAAAACGCTCAAGCGCCTGCGGCTCACGCAGTTCGGCCTTTGAAGGGATGAAACTGGTGTGCTTGCCCCGCCACCAGCTTCCATGAAACCGGGCCTGATTCTCGTTCCGGGTCACGATGAGATCTGGAATATCGTGAGATTTTGACGGCTGCTTTGAATCAGTCATCTGAAAATTTCCTGGCGGGTTACGGCATGCGCTGCCACGCGGAACGACCTTCACAACGCGCCGCAATATGCCATCACTAGAAGGGAGTCAACGTCATCTTTCGCCGGCAACGTGACAAATCCAGCGTGGCTCGACCGGCCCGCCTGTTCGCGTGCCACCTGGAGCCATTCCAGGGGGGATACGCGGCGAATTCAATGGCGAATCGAATCGCCTGTTCGAGAGCGGACTGATTGAACTCGTTCTTCGGAATAAAATCCTGAGCTCCGTCCCGCAGCGCCTGGAGGGCGGTCTCGTCATTCGCATCGCCACTGAGGACCACGATCGGCAGTCCGGGATTCCGGATCGTGTCGAGCCCCTGGCTGTCCGGGACGTTTAGGTCCAGCAGGGCAATATCGAGCTCCACATCAAACGGGCCCGTTAACTCGGCCAGCGTTTCAACCCGGATGACCTTGCAACTCAGCCGTGACGTTTTCAAACAGCTTTGGATCAGCCGCGCATCAGTGCGGCTGTCTTCCAGTAGCAGGATGTTGAGCAAATCAGCCATGAGGCCCGATTTCGGTCAAGGGACCGCGCTGGTGCAGAAGCCGTCCGAAGCGCCAGGCACACAGCGGGAATAGGGAGACCATCGGTTCTGACATTCGGACAACGTCTCCCAGCACATCAGACCGTGTACGATTACAAGGGTTGCGGATCGGGGGTGAATCCAGAGCATTTCCAGTACGGACGTCGTATTGAAACCCGAAGCGTGAGCGAGGAGCGATGCCGGGGAGCAAACTGAATCGACCGACTTTCGCCCTCGCTTTTTGAAGTTGCGCATTTCAGCCGCGAAGCGGCAACAGCAACCAGAATGATGAGTTGCTGCCGCCGCCTCGTGGCTCTGCTGACGAATCTGGAGAGCCAGGGTTGAGAGCAAACAGGGAGCGCCCTGTGAGCTCAATTGAACCATTCTCCAGAATCCGGCCCGTGAAGGCCTGGCCCTTGAGTGCAGCGGATCTATGAACTCTGCATGAGGTCCCGGAACTGACCGAACAGGTAGTGGCTGTCGTGCGGGCCGGCGGAGGCTTCCGGGTGGTACTGCACGGCGAAGG
>JAQBWV010000245.1 GCA_027624335.1 Planctomycetota bacterium | reverse complement strand
CAGCTGGGACCACACCGTCCGACTCTGGGATCCGGCTACCGGACTCGTCGAAACGATCATGCCCCATGACGGTCTGGTAGAGTGCCTGTCGGCGTTGCCAGACGGACGCATCGTCTCAGGCGGCGACGACAAGGCCATCCGAGTTTGGGGTCAGGCCACTGGTCGGGTAAACGATATTTATTTTACTCAATCCAGGGTTGTTGGCCTCGCTACTAGCCATGATTCTTCCCAGGTGTACGCCGGCCTTGAGAATGGCGAGGTGCTGTTCCTGCAGTTCGAACGCGGCGCTACGAACTGACGCGGCATTCCGTCAGTCGAACGATGTCAATGACAGGTGAGGTGGAACGGGACGGCGTTCGGTAAGTCGGGACATTGCGGATCATCCAGAGACCACTCCATTCGTTCCCGTTCGTCCCGGAGACGCATCCAGTCGGCGACGACCTCCTGACATCCGGCGCGTTCCTGAATCCAGCGGGCTCGCGCGAGGCCGCGTGTATTGACCTGCGGTACGTAAGGCTCGGGTTCACTGCCGGGAGCGATCGCCGCAGTGACGCGGTGTTTCAGTTCGCCCGAGGCTTCCAGTTGAGCGAACACGGAATCGGAATTGCAGAATTCGTGGTAGTCCTGAAGTGGTGACGTCGACAGGTGTCGCGGTTTCGGCATACGAAAAAAAGGAGAGGCGGAGTGACCGAAAACTCCAAGCTAGATTCTCGGTCGTGCAGCCCAGCTTTCCGTCCCATGTGCAACGCAGCCTTTTCCCGTCGAAGGAACCGCACAGTGACATGCCCGTTGAGCCCCTGAAAGTTGCGATGATCTCGATTGAAACTGATAAAGGGACGCTGCAATTTCAGGACAGCCATTTTGATACAGCAATCATTGCTCATGATAAAAGGGTCACCTGTGTGGCAACTCTTCCTGATGGAGGGGTCGTGTCAGGATCGAAAGATCGAACCCTGCGACTGTGGCACCCCGACTCAATTGAGAACAGCCCAGCTATTTCTTCTGATCCGATAAATTGCCTGGCCATTTCTGTGAACGGCAGCGTCATTTCCGGCAGTGAAAGCGGCGAAGTCAGACTGTGGGATCAGCACAGGGCAACGAGTGAACTCTTACCTGAGGGACACCATGAGATCAGCCTTCTCTACCGCCTTAGAGTCGCGATGCCGAACGGCAACTTTGCTTTTGCGGAAGGGGATTTTGTGTTCCTATGTGACTCGAAATTCAATCAATCCTGTGAAATCATGAAGCACGAGGGAGAAGTGACTTGCCTCGCAGTCTTTGGAGACCATTCGGTAGTCTCCGGGGGAAAAGACGGAGTGGTCCGGCTTTGGGATTCGACCACCAAATCCGACCGCGAAATCATTGCGCATGATGAACAGAGACGGCAAAACGAACACCGGCGGCCTTCAAAGGCCGTGACCTGTCTGCTCGCCACTGACGATGGATGTGTCTATTCGGGTGGAATGGACGGTCGGGTCAATCTGTGGAAGCAATCGTCGAAAGAACTGTCGACCGTTAACGGTCACCCGAGTGCCGTCAGCTGGTTGCAGCAGAATTCAGACGGCACATTCAGTTCAGGAAGCTGTCGATGCTTCGGTGGACTTGTGGATTATCGCTGCGTTCTGGCAGATGGACGCCATGTGGTCGCAGGGTCCTGGCCGCGGACCATTTTGATCTGGAATCCCGCAGACAGGCAAGTGTCCGCGGTGTACTTCACAGATTCCGAAGTGACATGTCTCGCAACGCGACCGCGTTCTTCGCACATTTTTGCCGGCCTTGTCAATGGGACGGTCTTGACACTGTGTATTGAGCCTGGAATTGATCGCGTGCTGGTTGTCAATTACGCAACTTCCAGCATTCGATTGCGTTGATCAGATTCGAGACACAGTGCCGCGGCGAGCCGATACGCACGGTCCACGGCCCAAGCAATCTTGGAAAAACGCACCGGGGCAACGCGAGAACAAATTACGACAGCTGCTGTCGTCTTTCCTGCATGAGTCAATCACGTTCACTCAACAATGCAGGAGACCACCGGAATGACGCTTTTCTACGCTATCGTCGCTGAAGAACTTGCTGAAATCACCACCCAGTTGGATGACGACGAATTCGCCCTTGAAGCATCTGAGATTGAAAAAATCGTTGATAGCTGGTCAGACGACTGGCACGCATACATCGACAGTTTCAGTGGTGACGAAGATTAGATCGTCTTCGTGAATCCGACCTTCAGACACCAAACGGGAGTCTTTCAAAATGACAGAGCACACCGTGCTGGCTGTGTACCAAATCGGCGAAACACAGATTCAGGTCATCAACGGCGACGCAACCGACATCCCATCGGATGCAATTCTTTGCGGAGCTATGAAACCGTTCAATCCTCTTTGGGACTTGTACGACGATGCAGAGTACTGGGGAGCCGGACTTGCGTGGGCTTACACAGAAAGCTGTCCGGAGAAGCTGTACTTCCCTCAAGACGATCCGAACATCGTTGACGTCGAAAGTAGTGTCGTAAAAACAAAAATGATCGGGATCATCAATCCACAACACATCTCGATCGTGGACTGCATTGTCAACACCGTCAAGACGATTGGCGACTCGCAGTCAGCCTTAAAGCCGTTCGTATTGAATATCGTCGCTCCAAAAATGCGAGACACCATCGCTGGTGATGTTGTCGCAGCGGCATTGGAGATCGCCCATCGGCATCCGTTCGTCACACAGATCAACGTAACCGACAGGGACTCTGCGGCCGTCTACTGCCATGAGTTGAAGAAGGCCGGGATTGAACGTCACGCGACTTCACAGAAGGAGTAATCAGGATGGCAAACTGGGCAGACTTCACCATCCACGCACGAGGGCCGTACGGTCAGCTACACAAACTGCTTAAGGCATTCGAACGCCGAAAAGTATGCACTGCAGAAGAAGGCACACCATGGGTCTTTGATTTTGGAGACCTGGAACATGTGGATTCTCATCGGACTTCCTTCTGGTCTCCTGAAAACTGGTTCAGGCTGGATGGTGAATTGCTCTGTATCACAGGAGAGATGAACGGGGCACCTCCACTGGAGATTATCGCAGCCATGAAGATTCTATTTCCCGATGTCGCATTCAGCTGCCTGAGTAATACGGAATACGAGTGGCTCGAACATTGGGGCTTTGGGGAATCGGACGAGTTGCATCCGATTGAGGAGATTCGACTGGATGCACGTACGAAAACCGTGCTGCAACACTTCCTGAAAGTAGGAGCAACGACTGAATTTCGGGGGCCGTTCCCCGCGGAGTCCTTCACCCGTTAACCAACGTGATGACCAGCATTCGGACTGCGGTTGATGTCGTTCCGCCACCGGTGACCTCACCGCTCAAAGAAAAATATTTCTTCACCAGAGAAAACGGCGTGGCGATAAAGCGTCTCAAGAGCATAAGGCTTTGAATCAGGCCTTCACGGATCGGGCAGTAAAAATCAATTCAGTTGGTCCACACCGTTTCTCGCCCCTTGAATCAGGAGACTCTTCATGAAGACTGCGAAACTCATTGTCAGCGGAAATAAAATCAGCCTGGCACTTCACAGGCAGGCCCCATTTGCGCTCGCCATCCTTCAGGTGTTGCGAGCAGAAGGAGAAGGCAGGGGATTGACTGTTGAAGAAATTATTGAGCAGCTGACCGACATGGGAGTGATCCAGCCGTCTCGCAACGAAAAGAACTCGACGTCCAATCTGCTCCAGAAACTGATCAATGCAGGCGCCGTCACACATCCGCCAACTACTGGTGGTTCCCATCGATACATCGCTAAAGCTTCTCAGGTTCACCTGGTCATCTGACATGGATGCAATCCACGGTTCTCGTCCTGTCGCGCGAGACCAGTTTCTGTCCAGTCTTTCAACATGGGATTGCCATTTCGCTTCAACCAGATGCACGAGTCGGAATTGGCCAGATATACGCATCTTTCGACGCCACCAGCACCGCGGTGTTTCACAGAGCCATGTCTGTGAGCCACGGTGGCGTCGTCCGTGTTCAGGATTTGCGGGTGGCTCTTCTGGAGTTGTCCGATGATGTGGCCGCAGCACAGGTTCCGGCCGTCTGGAGAACTGCAGGACACAGCGATTGTAGCCGATCGCAGTGTGTTCGACCAGCGACAAATGAGCCTGCGCTGCGAGAGATACTTGAGTCAGCCTTCCGGCTGGCAATGCGACTGGGAGAAAGGTCATTACCGCAGATCACAACAAGAGTCCTGTGGGCCGCCGCACTTTCACGTGATTCCATTGGTTCGAGTGATGCATTTACGATTTACGGCCAGTTGCCGCGGGCGTCAACGGGCTCGACCACACAACGAAGCCCTAGTGTATTTCGTAACACTTCGATTCAGAAACTGACTTCTGAAATAACTGAGGCATCCGAAGCCCACAGTGATAACAACATCGCAGTGATACTTCAGAAATGGCTCACTCTGCAGAGCATGACTGATGACCGCAGTCGCCATTCCATTCGCGTGGAACTCGCGCAACTGACGGCAGCATTCGACGACGACGCAGATGAAGGGGGCACAGGCTGAGTACCAGATTCATACCCAGGAGTTCTGTTCTATTGAACTGCGCATGTTCCGAACGGCTGAAATGACGCTTTCGAGTGATCATCCAGTCGCACTGATTTTCATCGGATCGCCCATCCCCGCTGCACTGCGTTTTCCGACTGACGTCTACAGTGTGAAACGGGTTCGAAAGTCGTACGAACAACGTGGGCACTTTCGACACGGTGTGAATCCGACATCCTGCACGCTGATTGGTGACAAATGATCCGTCCGTCTTTTTTCTTACCTCGTCCACGGAATTGGTGGGTGGTTTTGGACAGACTAAGTCGTTTTGAGCCTGAACAACGCTGTTTTCCGAGGGTTTTATGTCCTATTTGAAACTGAGGGTCAGAAGTCGTTGCTGTAATTTCGAGCCTTACTTCTACTTGAATCGAAGGGTTGTGAGCCCCGTTCGCCTCGCCGTCGCCTCAGCCTTCACCCCGTGAATTGAGACTGAGGTTACGGTGAGGTGGGCGGAGCGGCCCTCGTTTGCTGACCCCGAGCTGAGATTGAAAGGGCACTATTTCTGCCCACTCATTCCGTCGGAGAGCCAATGAGTTCTAGAAAATCTGACAGAAACATGTCCCCGCGCACAGGCTGCTGGCGCATTACCAAGTGAACCAAATGATGAGTGGCCGGAGTGAGTCACTCAAACAACGCGGCTTACTGAATTGGAGTGCCATTGTGACCAACGACTTTCACACCACGAATCCTGATCGACCATTCAACCAGACACTCTCCGGCGACAATCCCCATCCTCACAAACCTTGTTCCCGTGTTCGGGGGACGGAAAGGATCCGGCTGTGATGGCCGGGTCGTCCGGTCACCTCGCATTTGGTTTGAAGAGACCTCCGACTACATGGCAGACGTCGATTGAGATCGAATTCAAGCAGTACGAAAACGGACCGGGAAGTCCCGGTTTTACAGAAGACTAAACAAGACATATGAGAAAGGCGACGTGATGAGTGAACTTGGCACTCCCTGGTGGGCGAAAGGCTTGTGGGGGATTTTCTTAGGTTGTGGTGCGATCGCCGGATTGATTGCGATTGGTCCAGCGATCCTGGCGATAATCCCCGCATTCTGCACGTTTGTTGTGGCACCGTTCTTGATTTGGGTGTCCCTATTTGACAATTGGCAAGGCGACGATTAGCGTCCTATTTCGCACGCGTTGGTATTCAAGCGAAACCCCAATCACAGGCAGGAGAAACAACATCAGCCACATGAGTAGTAAACAGCTTTTCAAAATCGGAGCGCGTGAGGTGGGAACACGAGCCCATCGCCGATGGGTTCTTCACAATTCGCTCTCTCCAGAGCAGTTCTGGAACGGTAAGCAATGGACTGAATCACAGTCTGAGGCGTTGCTGTTCGTTGATCGCAACCAGTCTTTCCACACGGCAAAAGTACTGCAGGACGAGATTTTGAAGGATGTCCCCGTTCGAACCTACACGGCATCCATGACAATCGAAGTCCGCAGCCATGCACCTTGCCGTCTGGAAGAGTTAAAGGATTATCTACATGGTGCCAGCAGTTTCGAGTTGGATTACGACCTGTACGGAACCGGCCCCACCGATCAGTCGCAAGTGTGGGCTGTAATCCATTGGGGCGATCTGAGTCAGGAAGTGAAATGAGGTGTGCTGCATTCATTTGCTTGTGGCTGATTGTTGGAGGGATTCTTGCCAACGATCGGAATCGTGGCTTTGGCGTTACTGGCCGGGTTTCTGCACGCTCATTTCTCCACTTCTAATAGCGTATGCCGTTTGCGGAATTCGGAGTGGTGAGTGACTCGAATCCGTAGGAAGCCAGTCGCAGAATCCGTAGTGGTTATGGCTCATCTGAGTAAGATCGGCCGTGATGGCAAGAAGTCACCCTCTCGATTCAACCAACGCATTTGCTGGGACATCCTTACTCAAGCTGAAAACTGCGCATCACAGAGGAGAAAGTCGTGATCGAACGACAGAGCCGATACCAATTCGAAACACGACCGGATGGGTTTGTGGTCCGCAGCGATGACCGCGTTCCAGTCTTTGTAACGATGTTCGACACCGGGTTTCGTATTCGCGTCGGCAATCAGCCGCGTCAATCGCTCCTCTCTGAAGACTGTCGACTCGACACCGATCGAGAAAACGAATCAGAGACAATGATTGGACTCATCGAATTTCGCTCTCTGGTAAACCTCATCTGTGAAGGGTTGATGTCAGAGTGGGAACCACCGCGGGGACGAACTCCCTGGTCTGGGATCCGTTCCTGGGCAATCAAGCGCACACACCAGGCTCTGGGAAGTCGCATCCATGAGCAGTGGAAGAGACTGACGGGAAAAGCGGACCCGCTGATTCTGGATGTGCAGAAGGCCGTCTTTGTTGCTTCGTTTGGAGGCTGCCCGCTGCTGCACGAACCATCATTGTACCGCGATCGTTTGCTGGTCAGTGATATCCAGCAATACCGGGCCGCCGCGGCTCTCGTTACGTTCGCCAACTGGATTGTCATGAACAACCACAGTTACAGAATTCATCCCGAATATGTCGTCGCAGAGATGAGTGACTGGCAAGGCTTATTCGCTCCGGGACGGAAGCGTTACCGTTCGCTAAACCGTACATTGATGAATCTACCTGGGGGTATACCTGCACAACTACTCTACAGATTAAGTGAACTTCGTCTTGAGCGTCCTATCACCGACCGTCTGGAATTGATCACTGTCCTTCTCGTATTCTCCGAATCTTGTCGGGATGACAGGCAACAGCGCTCGCATCTGCGAACGTTCATGCATGCTACAAATCCTGAGATTCGTGCGGCGATGCAACGGGTGTCAGTTGAAATGGGGCATCCACTAAGCCATCGTCGGACTGTCGATGTTGGAATGTTCGCACAATATATCTGTGACTATCCTGGACCTTTCCACGGACGATTGGCCCCGCTGACCAATCGAGCAATTCGCTGGCACGCGACGTATGATCCGCTCGAACAACCCTCTGTCAATGCGACGCTTCAAGACGACCTGCCTGTCATGTCTCCAACGATTCCGCTTCCAGTAATTCCTGAGGTGCGGTTTCTAAAAACTGTCGGGGACATCCGTAAAGAAGGAACTCAGATGCGACATTGCATTGCATCTTACATCGACAAAGCGATTACCGGCGATTGTTACCTGTTCCACATCGACTATGTCGGCGAGTGCGCCTCAGTCGAAGTCGATCCCATCGGACGTGTTCGGCAATCCTTTGGCCCGGGAAACACAAAGAACAGAGCAACACACTTCGGTGCTCGGGTTCTTCGGCAGTGGGGAATTCAGGCCAGGATTAAAGGGATTGACTATCAGCCACATGTGCCAGATGACAACGTCCCATTTTGAAGAGTTGGGTCGATGGGCTGATCAGAAGTCAAGAACAAACGGCATTCTTCTATGGATCAACAAGGCAAAGAGTTGAGAGACCTTCTTCGCAAGTTGTATCGGAGTCGGAATGACACAGGCGATTATTGCCTTGTTTTGAGTGATATCGCAGCGTCTGGTGAGCGTGCGATACGTTCACTTGTCGAACTGCTCGACTCCGCACATCCAGACAGAATTCTTCGTGCGATGGCGGCTCAATCCCTCGGATACCTTAATATATATGGGGACACCACTTTTGACATGTCAGAGGCAATTCCAGCTTTGAAGTCGTCACTCACGGATCACGATTGGCTTGTCGTATTTCATGCAGCAGAGTCACTGTGGTCAATTTGCCGTGAAGAGGGTTGGCAGCATGGGCTGAGCGATGAGGGCATCCTCACAACACTTCTAGATTGTCTATGTTGTGATGACTCCGATGTTCGACTCAAAACGCTTTCCCGGATTTTTCGATGGGATGGAGATGTTGATCGAATTGCACCAGCACGGAGAAACGCTTTGCTTGATCCCAATCCTGAAGTTCGCTTTAGATCTGCAATAGGGTTGTGGTCACACGGTCAAAACTTCCATGAGTCTGGTATTCTCCATGAGTCTGGCATTACAGAAGCACTGCTCAAAAGTCGGTTAGCAAGCGATCGTTTCGTGGCTGCATTTTCCTTAATCGTATCTGAAGTAGAGGATTGTGAATGCTACATTCCCGTTTTGATTGATGCCTATTTCGAATTGGATGATCATCTTTGCGAGGGAGCGACCTACGAGCTTCGTCATCTGGAAACCATAGCAGAGACTCTCCTTCCATTACTGACCAATCAGTTCTCCGAGAATTCAAATCGGAGAATTCGACTTGCAGCCATTTGTTCAATTGGATCATTGAGTTGGAATCACCCTGAACTCTGCCTGAAAACTGGTGTGGTACCCGAATTGATTCGCGCCCTCGATGGTGATGATGTGGAAATTTTATGCGCGGTGATTCGTGAACTGAGAAACCAAAAACTCGAGAACGAAACAGTCTTTCAACGCCTCGTAGGCATGTTGACTTCCCATGGAAACAGAAAAGTAACCGACCATCGAGATCGTCGTCTTCGAACGGACCTCATTTACGAAATCTGCATGACACTCGGGGAAGGCGGAGTCAGTGAAGAGCTTGCAGTGCCTCTGATTCGTAGGTTGTTGGACGACGAAGATCCAGACGTTCAGGAATGTGCACAATGGGCGCTGGAGAAATTCTATGGACTGAAATAAGCAAGAGGCTTGGTTTCTGGCAATTCGTCATATCGAGCATCCTCCCGCGCCCGCAATACACGGCCACTATCATCGCGCAGCGGAATCGGGATCTGTCGTGCGTATTGATCGGTTACACGGTACAATATAGTCGTGACTCTCCTGTTGAGTTGAAAGGGCAGGACAGCTACCCGCCGAGATGCGCGATCGACTCTTTCATGGTGGGCACAAACGTCAAGAACAGGAAAATTGCAATGTATCTATGGCTGAACTGTGTAACCGTTCACGGTCCGGTGCAATTACCTACGCTGCTGCGGCAGTGATCGCCGGAGATGGCGGTAG
>JAQBWV010000244.1 GCA_027624335.1 Planctomycetota bacterium | reverse complement strand
CGTTTCTTTCTGAGGGGTTTCGTGGACCTTACCGAACATCTCGCTGCTGGATGCCTGGCAGAATCGAATCTGTTGTCCGGTTTGAGCCTGGAAATCTCGAATAGCTTCGAGCATACGCATCGTACCCAGAGCGTCGACGTCCGCCGTATACAGCGGCTGATCGAAGCTGACCCGCACATGTGACTGAGCGGCCAGATTATAGATTTCGTCCGGCTGTATTGAGTCGATGATGTGTCGCAGGCTGCTGGTGTCAGTCAGGTCACCGAAATGGAGATGCAGTCTGACGTCGGTTTCATGACGATCCTGGAAGAGGTGATCGATCCTCGACGTCGTGATAGTGGATGCTCGCCGGACGATGCCGTGAACTTCGTAACCTTTGCTCAAAAGCAGTTCGCTGAGGTAACTGCCATCCTGCCCGGTGATTCCAGTAATCAGTGCGGTCCGTCGCATGTAAGTCCTCGATCCTGGCGTCTGGTTCCGGTTCCTTCCGACAAAACGGCGTGTTCTAGTTCTGTTGAAATGATCTGATCAATACCAGTTCTCCGTTCCGAGTGAGTGCAACTTCACTCTGGATCGCTCTTGATCCATCTCCGAATGCTGCGACAACAGCCCGCGCGGGCCGCGGAGCAACTAAAGAAAGTGTTCTGCGAAACGGGGCAATCATGGTTCCTCAAGGCAGAAGTGTTCCAGGCAACTATCGCGAAATCGTTGGACGTGCCTCGCAGATCATGGAAGTCAATTCATCGCCAGGGCGGGAAGCGGGAAGGAATCGAGACCAGTACCCAACTCGATATTGCCGGAGCCATCATTGATTACATCGCGGCACACGTCGATTTCCCAAAGTTCAATCTTCGACAGCGACCGACCGTCAGCAGGGGTTACGGCGTTACCAGGATTCAAGTTCCTGGTGGATCGGAGTTCGTCGGACGAACCATTGCCGAGCCAGGACTGAGAGACAAATAAATCAACGCACTGACTCTGTACCGTGGAACGACCGTCATTCCCAACCTTCGCCTGGACCGCATTCTTGAATCGGGCGACCGTCTACTTTACTTCGGAAAACTTGACTCGATGCGGGGAATGGTTCCTGAGAGAACCCGGAAAAAGCGACGGCCTGACATCCTTGACTTGCCACCGCAAGACATGGCGCCGGCATCGACTACAGCTCAATCAGACTGAAAAGTCGAGTTGAAATTAGATCCGTATTTGAAACGCAGGGTGTGACCAGCCCTGCCCCGGCTCAACGACCGGACTTTCTGAGAGAAATGGTGTGCCAGTGCTGCGGTACCCGAGTTGACCAGGTTATTCAATGGGCTATAGTTCGGCCCCTCAGGCGGAGTGCTTGCGCCTTCGCCCGATCCCGCTGACCAGTGCTGCATTGAAATGTGAGCCTGTTGAACAGCGTGTCGATCATTTTAGCTCTCTGCGGCGATCCAGGCTGTCCTTCAGTCACTTCGTTGTTGATCGCCGTGCTCCATTACGATGGGGCTCCCTTTCCGGAAATTACATGCTCAACTTCTTCAATCAGCGATCGGGGTCCGTAAAGGACGACGTGCTTTCAGGTCTAACAGTTGCCCTCGCCCTGGTTCCCGAGGCGATTGCTTTCGCTTTTGTCGCCGGTGTTTCACCGCTGATCGGTTTGTATTCGGCATTCTTTATCGGTCTGTTCTCAGCGATTACTGGTGGACGCCCCGGCATGATTTCGGGAGCGACCGGCGCGATGGCGGTTGTTGTCGTCGCCCTCGTTGCACAGCACGGAGTCGAGTATCTCTTTCCGACTGTGATCCTTTGTGGGTTACTTCAGATTGCCGTTGGTCTCGGGCGATTGGGAAAGCTCATCCGCATGGTCCCTCATCCAGTGATGCTGGGATTTGTGAACGGACTGGCGATCGTGATTGGTCTGGCTCAACTGGGAAGCTTCAAGACGCTTTCTGCTGACGGAAGAATGATATTCCTGGCCGGAAGACCGCTGGTTCTGATGCTTGCTCTGGTGGCAGCCACGATGGGAATCATCTGGCTGCTGCCCAAACTGACTCGTGCCATTCCATCATCGCTGGTGGCCATCCTGGCCGTGACGCTGGCGTCCGTCGCGATAAATAATTCGATGGAAACGCCAACTGGTGACAATGTGCTCGCAACGGTCGCCGACATGCTGCAGGCTAATACTCAAGCAGCAGAGATCGCTGCCGCGAACTCAGACGTCACTGGGATGGCAGCCACTCTTCCTCAGCCGGTAACTTCGCCGCCCGAGTCATCAACGCTCGCGTTGACCGACTTCGTTGAACCTGCCGTCGTTGCGACAGCGGATGTCTTAGATGCCAGCAATGCAACGTCAAAGGCCAGCAGTATCAGCGGTGGACTGCCGCAACTGTTTTTCCTGCAGTACGAAATGGTGCCACTTAACTGGGACACGCTGGTAATCATCTTTCCGTTCGCCATCGTGCTATGCGGAGTTGGTCTGATCGAGTCTTTGATGACGCTGACCTTGATCGACGAAATTACTGAAACTCGCGGAAAGGGAAATCGCGAATGCATCGGGCAGGGAGTGGCCAACATGGTGTGTGGTCTCTTCGGTGGTATGGGTGGTTGCGCGATGATCGGGCAATCGCTGATCAACGTGAACTCCGGTGGGCGAGGTCGGCTGTCCGGCATCACCGCTGCTGTTTGCCTGCTGGTGTTCGTCCTGTTTCTGTCGCCACTCATTGAGCAAATTTCGATGGCCGCACTCGTCGGTGTGATGTTTATGGTCGTGATCGGCACCTTCGAATGGGCCTCGTTGAGCATGTTCCAGAGAATGCCTCGCAGCGACATGTTTGTGATGGTGCTGGTCGCCGGCTACACGGTATTGATGCACGATCTGGCCTCGGCGGTGATACTGGGAGTGATCGTGTCCGCCCTGGTGTTCGCCTGGCAGCACGCGACGCACATCGGAGCAGACGTCAAGTACAACGAGTTCGGCAGTCGAATTTATCAGCTACACGGTCCGCTGTTCTTTGCATCAGTGACGTCGTTCAAAGAAATGTTCGATGTAAATGGCGATCCGGACGACGTGGTCATCGACTTCTACTACAGCCGCGTTTACGACCAGTCGGGTCTGGAAGCAATCAACTGGCTCGCCGAGAAGTACGAAGCCAGCGGCAAACGCCTGCACCTGACACATCTTAGCCGCGAATGCCGAGGGCTTCTGAACAAGGCTGGCGATCTTGTCGAGATCAACCTCTCGGAAGATCCTCAGTATCACATTGCGACGGATTGCCTGGCATGACGCGAGCGTCTGGTTATCGGGAGTGCGTGAGCCCCAAAGACTGGGCCGCAGGGCGAGCGTATTCGTGGCACAATGCGGTGTTGATCACCGCGAAGATTGCCGATGCGCTGGCGCACGCGCAGAGCATGGTGCATCGCGACGTTTGTGATTGTCGCTGTGATGTCAGTGAGGTGCCGAGTCTATGAGCAGCTCTTTGCGAAACTCCGCGTCTTTGCGTCAGATCATGATTTCTGACGAGCATCCATCCTTTATTCGCGGAACCTGTACTAAGACATCAGCTTGTCGATGATCATCTGCCGAACTGATCCGGGGTCGGCTCCTTTCAGGTCGCGCATGACCTGACCAATCAGTGGTCCGACGGCCTGGTGCTTTCCGCTGCGCACGTCTTCCACGGCTTTGGCGTTACGTTCGTTGTCGATGACCGTCTGGATCGCCGCGTCGATCTTTCCAGTGTCCTGCTCTTTACCAAGTCCTTTGTTCGCAATGATCGAGTCGACAGATTCCACGGACACATTCTTGCCGTCGTCGGTCCTGGTGAGCAGTTCGGTAAAGACATCGCGACCACTCTTGATCGTGATATCGCCGTTGACGATTCGTTGCAGGACGCTCCCCAGCACGGCAGCTGGAATGGCGAATTCGCCGATCTGGATCTTTCGTTCATTCAATTCGCGCTGGACATCCTGAGTCAACCAGTTCGCAGTTTGCTTGCCGTCGCCGCAAACCGTTGAGACTTCGTCGAAGTAGTCGGCGAATTCACGTCCCTGATCGACGATCACGCCAGCGTCGTACACTGAAAGTCCCAATTCTTTGACGTAGCGTGTGCGACGTGTGGCCGGAAGAACACATAGCGTCGCTCGAATTTCGTCAAACTGTTCGTCAGTTGTGATGACCGGTACCAGATCCGGGTCCGGGAAGTATCGATAGTCAGCAGCATCTTCTTTGCCTCGCTGCGCGAACGTCAGTCCGCGTTCCGCGTCCCAGCCGCGAGTCTCTTTCGGGACTTCTCCGAGTCGTTTGTGATCTGTTTGCCACGCCTTGCTCTGCCGCTTGATTTCGTATTCAACCGCTGCCTCGACACCCCGAAAGCTGTTCAGATTTTTGACCTCGACGATCGGCGTTGGAATCGCCTCGCCATTTTCCTGAACGTGCAGATTGACGTTGGCATCACACCGCAGGCTGCCTTCCTGCATGTTGCAGTCTGATACTTCGATGTAACGCAGCAGAAGTCGCAGTTCTTCGAGAAACACTCGAGCTTGCTCAGATGATCGAATGTCCGGCTCGGTGACGATCTCCAGCAACGGTGTACCGGTTCGGTTCAGATCGACTTTACTGTCCGCTCCGCGTCCGGATTCGTCGTGGATATTCTTCCCGGCGTCTTCTTCGAGGTGAGCTCGAATCAGGCGAACACGAGTTACCTCGCCCGTCGATGGCAGTACGACTTCGACCCACCCGTCGTAACTGAACGGCAGATCGAACTGGCTGATCTGATAGGCCTTCGGGAGATCGGGATAGTAATACTGCTTGCGGTCCCACTTCGTGAAATGAGCCAGATTCAGGTTCAACGCCATCGCCGTCTTTTGCGACAGCCGCAGTGCTTCCCGATTCATGACCGGAAGAGAACCCGGCAGACCGAGGCAAACCGGACACGTCTGCACGTTCGGGTTGTCCGGGTTGAAAAAGTTCGCGCATCCGCAAAATAGTTTGGACTTCGTCAGAAGTTGAACGTGAACTTCGAGTCCGATGATCGGTGTGAATTCCATATCGACTCTCGTCTGCTGGGTTGCTGCTTGAGATCAGGCGATGCCGGCGACCGGGTTATCTCGTCGTCCAACCGTCTGTAGTATGGGGCACGACGGATGTGACTTCGATGCGTGCCACTGGTTGTTATCCGAGTGACGGACGTTTCCTGTGCCAGTCAGTTTCGCGTTCGTACATGCGGGCTGCCCGCAAGAGTGTTTCTTCTTCAAACGGCGCCGCAAGGAGTTGCATGCCAATCGGCAGTCCGTCTGAACTGAACCCGGCGGGGATCGATACTCCAGGAATTCCGGCGAGGTTCGCGCTGATGGTGCAGATGTCGGACAAGTACATCTTCAAAGGGTCGTCGACCAGTTCGCCGATTCGAAACGCAGGAGTCGGGCACGTCGGCCCGGCAAGCACATCCACGTTTTCAAACACCAAGTCGAAGTCGTTGCGAATCAGCCGCCGCACTTTCAAAGACTTGAGGTAATACTGGTCGCTGTAACCTTCTGACAGAGCGAACACGCCGAGCATGATTCGTCGTTTGACTTCCGCTCCGAAGCCTTCGGCTCGGCTGGCAGCGTACATGTCGATCATGTTTTCAAACTGCTCGGCGCGGTGTCCGTAATGGACGCCGTCGTAACGTGCGAGGTTACTCGACGCTTCCGAGCATGCAATCAGATAATACGTCGCAACCGCGTACTTAGTGTGAGGTAATGAGACCTCAGACACTTCCGCACCGAGCGAACGATAAACGTCGATGGCCGCTTTGACTGAAGTATCCACGTCAGCGTCGATTCCCTCTCCGAAGAACTCGGAGACGACCCCAACCCGCAACCCTGTAAGTGGTTGTTCGAGCGTCGCGGAGTAGTTCGGAACAGGTCGATCAACACTGGTGGAATCGCGGTTGTCGTGTCCAGCCAGAGTCTCCAGCAGCAATGCCGCACCGGTGACATCTGTGGCGAACGATCCGATCTGATCGAGCGAACTGGCGAATGCAATCAGTCCATAACGAGAAACTCGACCATAGGTTGGCTTCAGACCGACAACTCCGCAGAACGAAGCCGGTTGCCGGATTGATCCACCAGTATCGCTGCCCACGCCGAGAGGAGCCAGACGAGCGGCGACCGCTGCAGCGGACCCTCCGCTGGAACCGCCAGGAGTACAATCAGTATCCCACGGGTTTCTCGTGACCTTCAGAGCCGAGTTTTCCGTCGATGACCCCATCGCGAATTCATCGAGATTCGCTTTACCGATGATCACCGCGTCGGCGTTCAGCAATTGAGTCGTCACATGTGCGTCGTAAGGGGGGACAAAATTCTCCAGCATGCGACTGGCGCAGGTGGTTGCCAAACCTTTCGTGCAGATGTTGTCTTTAACCGCGACAGGCAGTCCGGCCAGTCGACCAAGTGGCTCGCCTCTGGAACGCTTCCGGTCGACTTCAGTCGCCACTGCCAGCGCACCTTCTGAGTTGACTGTCAGGAATGCTCCGATCGTTTCACCGTCAGCGGAAATCTCATCGAGATATGCCTGCGTGACATCGACGGCCGACACGCTGCCACTTTGCATCGCTTTCAGAAGCTGGCCAGTCGTGGAACCGGTTATGTCCATCGCCCATCTGCTCCAGTGATTTAATTCAGCAACCTGACGGTCAGGAATGATTGGTTAGCAAGCAGCGATTTCGATCAGGCAGTTTCGAGAATCTGAGGAACGAGGAAATATTTTCCGTCCGTCTTAGGGGCGTTCGAAAGCGACTCCTCTCGTGGGAGACTTGCCCGAACTTCGTCCTCTCGAAACGCGTTGGCGACGTCCGCGACGTGAGCCATCGGCTCCACATTGGAGACATCAACTTCATTCAGCACGGCGACGTAGTCGAGGATGCCGTCAAGTTGCCGTGAAACCTGCTGCAACTCCTCGGTGGAAAGCTTCAGACGCGCGAGCGTCGCCACTTTCTGAACGTCCTCTGGACTCAGCATCGAAAGAATCTCCTCGACCACTTAACGTGCAGTTCGAAATCGTCCGACTGACGCGCGTACTTTGCCAGTAATCGACCGCCACTCGGTTCGCTGGAAGCCGCAAGTCCGATATACAAGCACCCCGGCTGCCAGGAAGCAGTCGGGGTGCTGGAAATCGCAATTCAGGTCCAGCAGCTTTCGCGATTGCTCAACGAAACCGCCGCACGATGAGTTGGAGCCGCTCCGGGCTATTTTTGCCCGGGAATTGTGAACGGCGCACGAACAACGGCTTTCTGAATTCGATTCGATCGAATGCAGTTCACACAGACCTTCTTCTGGGCTGCGCCTTCCGTTGTCTGAATACGAATGTTCTGCAGATTCGGGTAGTATCGACGCTTGGTAATACCCGTCGTCTTTCGACCGTTACCGCCCAGATACTTGGCTTTTCCGCGCTGGCAGAGCTTGTTGCCACGACCAGCTTCTTTTCCACAGATGTCACAAACCCTTGACATGAATCGACTTTCTCTTCTACGGACGGGTTTCCCCGAAGATCGCAATAACGGGAGGCGGCGAATTGTAACTGCAGAACGTCCGGCATCAAGTCCGTTGAACTGGGGGATTGTTGAGAAGGTGTGCTCTGCGACTTCGGGCAGATCAGACGCTGCTTGACGAAACACGGCGAATGCATAGCTGCAGATCAATTCGAGACTCCGTCAGGTAAAGCCAGACCTACTGAAACTCGATCAATTGAGAGGGAACCCCGCGTGGCAGACGCAGGGTAATCGTTTGCTCCGTCGGTGACTTTGCTAGACTCCGAGTTTGCCGCAGCGGTCACAGAATCGACGAGCCTGGAACAGCACCTGAATCCTGCCGGCATCTGTCGAAGAATCACGTCAGTCGCAAATCGATCTCTTCGGACAACCATATTTCACACAAGCTGTTTCCGGAAGCAGCGACGAAACAACAACTGGAGAAGTCACACCATGGCGGAATTTCGCATTGAAAAAGATTCGATGGGCGACGTTCAGGTGCCCGCGCAGGCTTATTACGGCGCTCAGACTCAGCGGGCAGTCGATAACTTTCCGATCTCTGGCTGGACGCTTCCGGCGCACCTGATTCACAGCATGGGTTATGTGAAATACGCCTGCGGAGTCGCCAATCGCGACCTCGGTAAGCTGACTGGCTCAGGGAAGAATCCGCTGGACGATTCGCAGGTCGAGACGATGTTGGCAGCCGCTCGCGAAGTCGCCGCAGGGAAGTTTGACGGCGAGTTTCCCATCGACGTCTTTCAGACCGGGTCGGGCACGTCGAGCAATATGAACGTCAACGAGGTGATCTCGAACCGGGCGATTGAGATGATGGACGGCGATCGCTTTGACAAGTCAAAGACGATCCATCCCAACGATCATGTCAACATGGGGCAGAGCACGAACGACACGTTTCCGACGGCAATTCATGTCGCTGTCGGGCGAGCCATCAAGCAGGATTTGATCCCGGCCCTGAAGAAGTTTCAGCAGTCGCTGGCTCGCAAGGCTGTCGATTGGGATCAGATCATCAAGATTGGACGCACTCATCTGGCCGACGCGACGCCGCTGCGACTGGGTCAGGAATTTGGCGCGTTCGCACGGCAACTGGAGTTATCGGTCGGGCGCGCACAACAGGCTCTGGAAGCAGTTCTGGAATTGCCGGTCGGTGGGACAGCAGTTGGATCGGGGATCAACACCCATCCCGAATTCGGCGCACGTGTCGCCGCAGTGCTTGCCGAGGAACTCGACATTCCGTTTGTCGAGGCGGTCAACCATTTCGAAGGCAACGCTCAGCGAGACGGGCTTGTCGAATGTCACGGCCAACTGAAAACGATTGCGTCAACGTTGTTTAATGTTTCGAACAATATCCGTTGGCTGGGTTCAGGGCCGCGTTGCGGGTTCTACGAAGTGAAACTGCCGGATCGTCAACCAGGCAGTTCGATCATGCCGGGAAAAGTGAATCCCGTTATGTGCGAAGCCATGATGCAGGCAACCGCTCGCGTGATGGGCAACGATCAGACGCTGACGATCTGCGGTGCGACAGGTGGGCAGTTCCAGTTGAACATCATGATGCCTGTCATGGGGCAGACAACTCTCGAAAGCATCATGCTGCTGGCAAAGTCGGCGGATGCGTTCGTCGAATTCTGCTCGGACGACATGGAAGCCAACGTGGAAGCCTGCGAAGCGTCCGTCGAGAAGAGCCTTTCAATGGTAACCAGCCTCAACCCCTTTATCGGATACGAGAAGGCATCGGCCCTGGCGAAAGAAGCATTCAAGTCCGGTAAGACAATCCGCGAGCTGTGTATCGAACAGAGAATCCTGCCGGAAGACACACTGGCCGAAGCCCTTGATCCAATGCGAATGACTGAACCGCAAGGATGAGAAAGTGGTCAGGACTTGATTGTCGGAGTTTTCTGATCTCTGCATTCAATGCGATTTAGAGCCAAGTTGACTTGATCTCGATCTGCATACGGCGGTTAGATAACAAAGCAGGCGGCGGGCGGATTTCACAGCGCGGTTGTTAGTG